>DGTD01000093.1 GCA_002396385.1 Bacteroidales bacterium UBA4345 | reverse complement strand
AAACCAGTCTGACGGCAAGCCATTACGTCGCTGTGGTCACCGAAGATACACAATGAGTGAGATGCTACGGTACGAGCTGAAACGTGGAATACGCTTGGAAGCAATTCACCTGCAATTTTGTACATGTTTGGGATCATCAACAACAGACCCTGAGATGCAGTGAAAGTTGTTGTAAGAGCACCTGCCTGAAGTGAACCGTGAACAGCACCTGCCGCACCGCCTTCAGACTGCATTTCCTGCACATAAACAGTATCACCAAAAAGGTTCTTACGACCCTTAACAGCCCACTGGTCTACGTGGTCTGCCATCGGAGATGATGGAGTAATAGGGTAAATGGCTGCAACTTCTGAGAACATGTAGGCTATGTGTGCCGCTGCCTCATTACCGTCACAAGTGACGAATTTCTTTTCTTTTGCCATAATGGAGTTAATAATAATGTATTGTTATTTATAAATTACTCGTTAGATAATTTAAACAATTTCCTACAAACTGCAGGACATGACTATGCATATAGTGCAAAAATACAAAAAATCATTAGTCATACTTACATTTTTTTCTTTTTTTCTTTTATAACGGCTAATTCAAATTTAGTCTAAAAAGAATAATGAATAAATATGGTATAATAATACAAAAACGCTTCCGGAACTTTTACTTTTTTTTCATTTTTTCAAAATATTATTGGCTCTACATTGAAGAAAAAATCATATTTTTGCATCAGACTAAATGATTTTATGGCAGACTTTATAGTTTCAGCAAGAAAATATCGTCCGGCTTCGTTCGACACGGTAGTCGGCCAATCTTCTTTGACTACCACCCTAAAAAACGCAATACAAAGCGGACACCTGGCTCACGCTTACTTGTTTTGCGGACCAAGAGGTGTGGGAAAGACGACTTGTGCCCGTATTTTCGCCAAAACCATAAACTGCCTTAATCCGACTCCTGACCACGAGGCCTGTAACGAATGCGAATCGTGTAAAGCGTTTAACGAGCAACGCTCCTACAATATACACGAATTAGACGCGGCCTCGAACAACTCGGTCGACGACATCAGAAGCCTCATTGCCGAAGTCCGTATTCCGCCTCAAATAGGCCGATATAGTGTCTACATCATTGACGAGGTACACATGCTTTCTTCTGCCGCTTTCAACGCATTCTTGAAAACATTGGAAGAACCTCCGGCGCATGCCATCTTCATTTTGGCAACTACCGAGAAGCACAAGGTGCTGCCTACAATTCTGTCGAGGTGCCAGATTTATGACTTCAACCGAATGGGTATTGAAGACACCGTAAGGCATTTGGCCGGTATTGCCGAAAAGGAAGGCATCAAGGCAGAGCCTGAAGCCCTAAACGTCATAGCTCAAAAAGCGGACGGAGCTATGCGCGATGCGCTGTCTATTTTCGACCAGGTGGTCGCAAGCAGCAGCAACAACAGCGTCACCTACCAAGAGACCATTGCCAATCTCAACGTCCTCGATTACAACTACTTCTTCCAATTAGTAGACATTTTCCTCAATGAAGATATTAGTAATGCGCTTCTAACATTCAATACCATTCTAAATAAGGGTTTTGAAGCGCAAAACTTTATAAACGGATTGTGTGGGCATTTCAGGAATCTGCTTGTATGTAAAGATGTACAAACCTTGGTTTTGCTTGAAGTTAGCAACGAAATCAAGGAACAATACAAACAACAGGCACAAAAATGCGACACCGATTTTCTCTACAAGGCCATTCGCTTAACTAACGAATGCGACTTAAATTATAGAATAAGCAAAAACAAACGCTTACTGGTAGAACTTACACTTATACGTTTATGCCAGCTTAACAACGAAAAAAAAAAAGTGATGTAGACGATTGCTCTATCTGGGGCGATGACTCTATATACGAAATCTTAAACTTCTTCACTAAGACGGAGGGAAATAATGTCCAAACGAAGACTTCACCCTCTAATGTGGAAATTAGAGAACCAGCCAAACACACGGCATCTATTCCCACCTATAAAAAAGATAACATTCCGGGCATTTCTATAACGGGAATGAAACTCAATGCGACCAAACAAGCTGAAGAGAGTGAGAGAGTGGCCCAACTGGCAGAAGCTGAGACTCCATTTACAGCAGATGACCTGCGTGCCAAATGGAAGGTGTATACTGAAAAAATGTCAGACAAAAAGATTCTTCAGGTGACGATGCAATCATGCTTGTTGACCCTGGACGAGAACTATAACCTAGACGTTGTTGTTGAAAACGAAGTACAACAACAAGAAATGGAAGCTGAAAAAATCGACTTGCTTACATTTCTGTCAAAGTCGCTCAACAATGGAAAAATCAGAATCAATATCCGCTTATCAGAAAAAGGCGAGAACAAATTCGCACTAACCGACAAGGAACGTTTCATTGAGATGCTGAAAAGGAATCCGGAACTGGAAGCGCTAACGAACAAACTTGGGTTAGAAATCGAATAGTAATCACAATAACGTTATGCGGGCCTTCCCTTCAGCCAAGGCCTTTAAGTCGTTTTCCGATATGCCGGCTTCTTTTAACCTTGACATCAGAACGACCAGTTTTTTATGATCTGGTGACAAATTCAACATCGCATTGTCGTATTTGATACCAAGTAACTGGAGCGCATAAATATCCGATTCTTTTTCCATACAATCTTCAAAAAGATCCGATGAAGATTTTGCCTCTGCTAATCCGATACGTTCTCCTGAGAAAGAAGTAAGCCAATCGGTTTCGAACAGCTGTTGGAAGGCTGTGGTTCTGTATACAGTTTCATCGGTCTGTTTCTGTTTCGACTTCTCATAATACGAATAAACGCCGTTTAACTGCTTTCTAAACGCAAACGCGCCACACTCCCCTATCATCTTACCCAACAACCGGTACAAGGCAATGGAAGCAGTTGCAGACCAATTTGAAACAAAATGGTCGAAACCGTCAATATACTTGTCTACAACGTGCTGCGAACCATTATCGTGGACCCTTAGGCTCTTGGGGTGAATGTCATAGAACTTTAGGTCCTGTTTTGTAGGAATGATTCCGTCCTCAACAACTCTCGGATAAAAGGACACACCTATAGCTTGCAGAAAATAATAGAGTTTATCCCTCAGCATGACCTCTGTTTGAAGTATAACCGAAGGATCTAAGAACAAAACACCCTCTTTTGCTCCAAAAAAGTCTCTTAACTCCTTTGTATCAAAATACACCAAGTCGGGTTCTGAGAAATAGGTGTTACCATAATAATCGACAGTCGGCAGGAAGGTAACATCGCTTAATAGCGCGATCAGATCTTTTTTAGCATCAACATCAAAAGCCAAAGAACTGAAATAGATGGCAATTCGAGACAAGTCGGAAGCAATTTTCCGCACCTGACTTCGGTCAACATCTTGGTTATTATATTTGGCAACAATACCCTTCTCTATAAACGTGAATTCAGACGGTTCTCCAACACCAGCGAGTTCGCAGAATGCTGCCAATTCAGTATGGTTGAAAATTGGATCTACAAAATATAGCGAATAAGCGTCTGCACCGCTATCGGAAGGTTTCAAATAAAGTTGGCAAATACCGTATTCGTTGACCAATGTACGGAACACGCCATCACAACATTTAATTAGAGCTGATTTTCGGAAAAGTTCAGATGCGAACAGTGACTTATGCTTTGACAGCATCACATAAAATTGCATTAGCCAGTCGTCGGTTTGTTTTGCAAGGATATCGGGAGTAACGTAAGGAAGAACATCTTCAACATCACAAAAACAACCAACCAGTTTGTTCTTTGTCAAGAAATCGACGTATTCCTTCCTGTCTTGAACTTGCAATGTGTAAAGAAAACCATACGCCCACATTTTTTCCTGCCAATCAGCGCACATATCATGCAGCATTTGGCAAGTGAAGCTTTTAGTAAGATTTGAATCTTGTGCAAACAACGTTTGTTCCGCTACAATGTAATTTCCAATAGAAGAACTAATTACGCTATATCTTTTTAGTGTATCAATAAAATCTTCAACGAAAACAGATGCATATATTTCCGTATCAGAAACTTTAGGAACATAATAGAATAGGCAATCCGACATTAACTTTAAATGTCCATTCGCAGAAATAATGAATAAGGAAGAAGCTAGTTTGGCAAGTATACCAAATAAGTATTTGTTCCAATCGTCATCTTTTTTTATCAATTCCCTATTTTCGGTCAGTAAGAAAGGTGCATGAATATAGAAAGGCAGTCCGAGCGATTCTTCTAAATGAAAATAACAGTAAGTATTCTTACCAAAATCAAGAGGAGTCACCAGTCCGTCCTCTGTAGCACCGTAAACTACACATGCACTCAAACCACCTTTTTCCTCATTTTGTACGTCTGTCCATAGATAATGAAGATAATCGGTCGAAAGTGGGGTCTGGCTTTTCAAAAAATTATGAGTGACTTGTAATCCGTCTTTACCCACATATTTAGCAGAAGATATAAGCTGCGTTTTCCATATCAATTCTGAATTATCGATTTCAGAACGCCATGAGATTTCTTTCAAATTATTCAAAAACAAAAGCGGATTATGCATCGACTTTATGGTATTAGATATCTCATAAACAGCAATATCCGCATTTACGAATGGAAAATAGAACAAAGTCTCGCCTTGCATTCGCAACCCTTTAATTCTTTCAGAACGCTTAGGGACGATATAGTCTTCCAACGTAAAGCAAAAATTATCATCTTCAATATGAGGATTTTCTGTATATTGAAAAACCGATTTGAAACCAATGCCAAACTTTCCGATTGAGGAATTTTTAATTTTAGTACTAGCACCAACCGATGTGATAGAATTAAGGTGGCCAATAGGCTTTCCCTGCCCTTCCTCGTCGGGGTCAGTCAGTGAAAATTGGACAGTTCCATTATGAATAAAGAACAAACCGTTTTTCATTAATATCATCCGAATGCGGGTAGCCTTTGTATCGTCGGCATTTTGGAAAAGTTCATACAGGAAATGAGCCTTTTCAGAATACTTGTCAACCACCATACGCCAAAAACCGACAGCCGCAGGGTCGGAAAGCTGTTTAGCCAGCGTTTTTCTTCTCGCACTTAGTTTTTCAAATAGATCCATAACCTTAAACCGTTTATCACATTGCCGCAATACCTCGTGCATTTTCAATGCTTGGTGCGTCCTCAATCGCAGATAGCACTTGGCTCGCGTCAGTTACCACACTCCAAAGGGACAAATGTTCGTTTCTCATAAATTTCTCCTTCACAGCCCGCTCTAACATAGCTATAAGAGGATCGAAAAATCCACACACGTTAACTAAGACAATAGGGACTTTGATAAGTCCCAACTGTCTTGCGGTTATGGCTTCCATCAGTTCTTCCAATGTACCGCAACCTCCGGGAAGGGCAACAATGGCATCAGCAAGTTGCATCAACTTCTGCTTGCGTATCTGCATATCAGGAACAACAATCTCTTCCACTTTGTCATTATCCCAACCCTCGTCAACCATAAATTGCGGAATTATTCCAACAATATGACCATTGTGTTCCAACATAGAACTTGCAAGTTCGCCCATCAAACCGACACGTCCTCCACCATAATAGCATTTAACAGCATGTTCGGCCAATATTGTACCCAGCTGACGGGCCTCTTGTTTATATACGTCAGCAGCCTGGGTACTTGAAGCACAAAAAACAGTTACTTGGTTTATCATATCAAAAAATTTATACAAATATACAATTTTAGCAATTGTCCACAACCATTCTTTTTTGTTTGGTTCTGTAATCATAAACCATTATCTTTGAAATAAGAAAATTTTGATATGGATAGCATTCACACAATTTTAAAGAAATTCTGGGGATACGACAGTTTCAGACCCTTGCAAGAAGACATCATCAAGTCTGTAATTACAGGGCACGACACACTTGGATTGATGCCTACTGGTGGAGGAAAGAGCATTACTTTCCAAGTTCCGGCCATTGCTTTAGACGGCATCTGCATTGTCATTACACCACTAATTGCCTTGATGAAGGACCAAGTCGACAATTTGAAAGATAAGGGCATTCTTGCAGAAGCCATTTATTCAGGAAAATCGAAAAACGACATTACCCGTATTCTTGACAACTGCATCTTAGGTGACTACAAATTTTTATATGTATCACCCGAGCGACTAACAACCGATAACTTCCTTTTAAAAGTTAAACAAATGAAGGTGTCGATGATAGCAGTCGACGAATCACACTGTATTTCCCAATGGGGATACGATTTCCGGCCTTCCTACCTGAAAATATCAGATTTGAGACTCTATTTTCCCAACGTTCCCGTTCTAGCCCTTACAGCGACAGCCACACCAGATGTGGTGAGAGACATACAAGAGAAACTGGCATTCAGACCAGGCGCTAACGTTTACAAGAAAAGTTTCTACCGTAAAAACCTTGCTTATGTCGTTAAATACACCGACGACAAACTGGGTATGATGACCAATATACTCAACAAAGTGCCAGGCACCTCGGTTGTTTATGTAAGAAACAGGGAAAAAACGAAAGAGATTGCAGAATACCTGAAAGGCAAGGGTATTCCCGCCGACTTCTACCATGCCGGGCTATCGAATGAGACAAAGGATTTACGCCAAAATGCATGGAAAAGCGGACAATGCAGAGTTATTGTAGCAACCAATGCTTTCGGAATGGGGATTGACAAACCTGACGTCAGAACCGTCATACATATCGACCTGCCCGACTCACTTGAAGCCTACTTTCAAGAAGCAGGAAGAGCTGGCCGCGATGGAGAAAAAGCCTATGCTGTACTCTTATATAGCGATGCTGATGGCACAAAACTGAAAAAAAGGATATCTGACACATATCCCGACAAAGACTTTATAAAAATCGTTTATAATTCACTCTTCAATTACTTCCAAATAGCCGAAAATGAAGGACTAGGACTCACTTATCCGTTTTCTATCGTCAACTTCTGTAAAATTTTTCATTTCAATATAACACAAACAGAAAGCGCGCTGGAACTGATACAACAAGCAGGTTATATAGAACTACACGAGGACACTGACAACCAATCGCGATTTGTTTTTTGTGTAACCCGCGATGATTTGTATTTATACAAAACCACCGATATTGAAGACAACATAATGTGCACAATAATGCGTTGTTATTCGGGCGTCTTCTGCGACTATGTTTACATTGATGAGAACTACATTGCTGAATATTCCGGGCAAACACGAGAAATCGTCTACCAAACACTTGTAGAACTACGTCAAAAAGGCATCATCAACTATATTCCTTTAAAAAAAGAACCTTGTATAACGATACAAAGAGGCAGGATCGATTTAAAATACTTCTCCATCCCCAAACAAGTGTATGAGGTTAGGAAAGCACAATTCATGAACAAAATAAACAAGGTAGTCGATTATGCGACCGACAAGGTACACTGCCGTAGCAGGATTCTTCTCAACTATTTTGGAGACGATAGTTCGTCGGATTGTGGTCAATGCGACAATTGCTTATCCAGAAAAAAGACGCCAGTCAACCCACAAAACCACACTTTTATTAGGGAAAGAATCGTGCAATCATTAAAAGCAGCCGGTAACACCATGGATTTAAACATATTGCTTAATCAAACAACAAATATTGAAGAAACACCATTAAAGCAGACGCTTAAATGGATGCTCGATAATAATGAATTAGTCATTAACATAAATGGGGAAATAGAATTGTTAGAAAAGAACTGACAGAGAACAGCGAACAAATAAACTTTTATTTTTGTTGATAATTAATTAACTTTGTACTTTAAAAAGATATATCCAAATCTATGGGCAAAATAATACCAATAGTTAACCATAAAGGCGGTGTCGGCAAAACTACTACCGCCATCAATTTGGGAGCAGCGTTGGCTGCAATGGAAAAAAAGATACTGATTGTTGACGCTGACCCACAAGGTAACGCATCTTCAGGATTGGGTATCGACATAAACGATCCCAAGCTTATCACACTATACCAATGTTTAACCATCACAGCAGAAACAAAGAGCAAAAATGAAGAGTTAAACATCGATTATTCTGAAGCTATATGCGATACAGACATTGATAATTTGAAAATAATTCCATCAAATATCAACTTGGTGGGTGCCGAATTAGATTTTGTAAATCTTGACCATCGCTCTTTTCTTCTCAGAGAAATTCTCGACACTGTAAAAGAAGAATACGACTACATCTTGATTGACTGTGCACCTTCCTTGGGTATTATCACAACAAACGCATTGGTTGCCGCCGACGGTGTAATTATACCAGTACAGTGTGAATATCTTGCAGAAGAAGGTTTAGCCAAGTTATACAAAACTATACTTGACGTGAAGAAGAAACTCAATCCAAAATTGGAGATTTTCGGAATTCTTTTAACGATGTTCGATTCTCGCACAAAACTCAGTGTACAAGTGGTGGACGATGTGAAAAACTATTTCAAAGCAATGGTTTTCAATACCATCATACACCGAAACACCCGTTTAAGCGAGGCTCCAAGTGCAGGAGAGTCAATTATCAGCTACGATGCCGACTCAAGAGGAGCGCAAGACTATTTGGCATTGGCAGACGAAGTGAACACCCGACTGCTTAATTGGAAAAAATAAACAAACAACTTCCCTACACCATGACAAGTAAAAAACCATTAGGCTTATCAAGAGGTTTGAGTTCCCTTTTGGGAGATATGAACCAAATAGAAGAAGTATCAGGTTCCAGTATTGGAGAAATTCTTGTTAGCGAAATAACTGAAAATCCCAACCAACCACGTACCGACTTCGACGGGGAAGAAATGCAATATCTGAAAGACAGTATTGCGAAGTATGGAGTAATCCAACCTATTACCGTTAGGGAGGTTGGTGAACACAAATACGAGATTATAGCAGGAGAACGACGTTGGAGGGCTTCAAAAATGGCTGGAAAAACAACAATTCCGGCCTATATAACTAAAGTTAGCGACGCTGAAAGTGCAGAAATGGCTTTGGTTGAAAATACCCACCGCGCCAACTTGAATCCGATTGAGATTGCCCTTTCTTACAAGAATCTTATTGACAAATTCAACTACACAGCAGAAGAATTGAGCGAAAAAGTGGGTAAAAACCGCTCTACCGTTGCCAACTTTATCCGTCTACTCTCGTTACCCAGCAGAATTCAATTGGGTGTACAAGACAAAAAAATCTCAAACGGTCATGCCAGAGCACTGCTCGGTTTAGACAGCGAGGTCAAACAGCTGGAAATTTTCGACAAAATTATTAAAGACGACCTATCTGTACGTGCAGTTGAAAATCTTGTAAGGCAAGAGAAAGAAGGAGGTTCACAAAGTAAACCATCCACTAAAAAAGAGAAAGAGCCATTGTCGGAAGAGTATGCGTCGCTTGTTGAAAAGCTAAAATCGGCATTCAACAACAAAGTTACTTTCACAAGGAACCAGAAAGGGAAAGGTTCTATCACTATTCCATTCTCTTCCGATGACGAACTACTGACAATAATGGAAGTATTCGATTCAATTATAGACAACTAACATGGCAACCAGCCTTCCAAACATATTGAATAATAGAATTATCAGGGGAATAGCTTTGGCTTTTTTCCTTGTAAACCATGTCTGTATCGCATCAGCGCAGCAAGATTCTATTATTATCACCCCAGAAACACCTGTTGTTCTGCCCGACTCCACAAGTTTAGCCGGCATAGAAAAAACGAATAATTTAAATCAGGTCTATTGGAATCCAGATCCAAACAAAGCGATGTGGTATTCTGTTTTGTGTCCTGGCTTAGGTCAAATATACAACAGAAGTTATTGGAAGGTTCCTGTAATCTACGGAGGGGCTGCTGTATTCGGCTACTTGATATCGTGGCAGGGACGTATGTATAACGACTACAGCAATGCCTACTACGACTTTATGGACAACGATCCCAATACAAGAAGCTACGACCGTTTGTTTAAAAACATACCGGGAACAGACGATTGGAAGAGAAATACGTTAAGAAAAAAGAGAGATTCGTACCGACGTTACAGAGATTTGTGTATATTTGGGGTCGGGTTACTATACGTTTTAAATATTGTTGACGCTTTTGTCGATGGTCATTTGTATGACTTTTCTGTTACAAACGATTTATCGTTTCATGTAGATCCCTATATACAACCTCAGTATGAAGGGTTCGGAATTGGGAACACGTCATATGGATTACAGTGTAGTTTCACATTCTAGTCTTTGAACTAAACAGTTTTTATGTAATGTCTAATACCAAATTATTCACACTTATACTACTTTCCTTTTTTTTATGCGGTTCTTTTCAAACAAATGCCGCATATAACAAAAGACATAAAGGGAAAAGCCGCACTTATCATAGAAACAATCAGCATAATAGGAATCGGACATACCAATTCCGCATACAAGATTCCATATTAAACTCTCCTACGGCAAAAAAAGAAATTATATATAGTGAGAAAGACATTCCTCTTGATTATATCATAAAACTTGATAGTGCATTACACGACTATCAAACAAATTATGCTATACAATCGGAGCCTTGTCTTTCCGATTCTGTAGTTTCCACCCTACTTGACGATAGCGTATACATACAGAGGCTTCAAAGCATACCTTCGATTGTAGAATTAACCTATAATAGTGTTGTAAAAGACTTTATATCGCTTTATACCATAAGAAGGAGCAAACTCACGTCAATGGTTCTAGGTCAAAGCTCTTATTACTTCCCTATTTTTGAAGACGCACTCGATTCGGAAGGTGTTCCGTTCGAATTGAAGTATTTGCCGGTCATCGAATCTGCTTTAAACCCGAAAGCATACTCTCCAGCAGGCGCAAGCGGACTTTGGCAGTTTATCAGTTCCACTGGACGTATGTATGGATTGAAAATCAATAGTTTGGTTGATGAAAGACGCGATCCCATCAAATCGTCGAAAGCAGCAGCTCGCTATCTAAAACATCTGTATAGCATTTATAACGATTGGACACTTGTGATTGCTGCCTATAACTGTGGTCCGGGCAATGTAAACAAAGCCATAAGGCGCGCCGGCGGCGAACGGGACTATTGGGCTATATATCCGTTTCTACCAAAAGAAACAAGAGGATACGTACCCGCATTTATTGCTGCGACTTATGCCATGAATTATTATAACGAGCACAACATCTGCCCACGATACACCGATCGCTGTAGGTATATCGACACCGTTAATGTGACCGATAAAGTTCATATGGAACAAATTGCCTATGTGCTTGATATCGATTTAGACGAATTAAGGATGCTTAATCCACAATACCGTACTGACATTATTCCGGGCAATACTGGGTCTTGTACGCTTATATTACCAACCGACAAAATCAGCCAATATGAAATGTATAGGAACACCATTCTTGCTTATGAAGTTCCAGGATATACAAAACACAGACCTCAGGCTGAACCTTTAAAACTGTCAGCGTACCGAACCAACAACAACCATAGAAATAATTCGACATTAAGACATAAAACAGAAACAAAGACAGACTCGTCTTCAGCGGCTACTGATTCTTCTCTTTCTGTGGCTAAAAACCAGACTTTAGCATCTACTCCTCAAAAAACATCGACAGCACAACAGAAAAAGAAGGTATCAGATCAAAACCAGAACAAAAACACGGTTGCTTCAAATGAAAAAGATTTAAGATACAAAGTCAAACCCGGCGACACATTATACTCAATTGCTGTGCGAAATAACGTTTCGGTTGTAAATTTGAAGAAATGGAATTCTTTAAATTCCGACAATTTAAGAATCGGACAAATAATTGTTGTAAAGAACAAATAGTCTGCTTGACTAAGATATCGATAAGGCGAGTAAAAAATTGCTACTCGCCTTATCTAATTTAAAAGCCAATATATTTTACCATCTAATACCGTAGTTTTATTGAAAAAAAAGAACAGTTTTCTCTCACTTATTCTATATTTAGCAAAAAAGGAAGAATGAAACTAAAAGCGCACACATATATAACCGATACCGACGGTATTGTATTTAATGCCGAGTCAGGAGATAATTTTATTGTCAACAAAACTGGACAGGTCGTTCTCTCTCTTCTTTATGCCAATAAAACAGAAGAAGAGATTATTGACACCCTTACAATAGAATACCAAATAGACAAGGCAACAGCAAAAGCAGACATAACAGATTTCTTTTCCTTACTCAAACTATACGACTTAGTTGAATATGAATAGGCATTTGACTATAGCAGTAACCGGATTAAACGCCACAGACAATCCCGGGCCAGGCATTCCAATCATCCGCAGTCTTAAGGCGTCTACCCTATTTTCAAGCAAGATCATCGGATTAAGTTACGAATTACTTGATCCTGGTATTTTTATGTACGATATCGTCGACAAATGCTATCAGATTCCCTATCCTCAATTTGGTAGCAATGCTCTAATGGAAAGGCTAAAGGAAATAAACGCAAAAGAAAAAATAGACGTCATTATACCTTGTTTAGATGCCGAACTCAAATCGTTTATATACCTAGAAAAAGAACTGGAGAGGCTAGGTATTAAAATGTGCATACCTTCTCTTCAGCAATTTGAAGAAAGACAAAAATTCAATTTGAAGAGTTTTTGCTCTAAGACTGGAATGCTGACACCAACTACACAAATAATAAATTCTACGACTGAAATTAACGGTTTAAAAAATTCATACCCTATTGTAGTAAAGGGGAAATTCTACGAAGCTACAATCTGCCGTAACTTAGATGAAACACAGAATGCCTATTATAAGATGGCGGCTAAATGGGGACTCCCTGTTATCGTACAAGAGTTCATTGAGGGAACTGAATTCAATGTTACCGGCTGTGGTGACGGGAATGGCGATATTCTGTCTAACGTTGCAATGCGGAAAATGCAGATAACGGAAAAAGGCAAAGCGTGGTCTGGTATAACCATAAACAACGAACGCATTCTTGCCTTAGCGACTAGATTCTGTCAGGAAACCAAATGGAAAGGTGGTTTTGAACTGGAGTTAATTAAAGACAAAAATGACCATATATATATATTGGAAATCAATCCAAGAATTCCCGCATGGATCTATTTGGCAACGGGAGTCGGGCAAAACATTCCAGAACAAACAGTCTTGTTGGCAATAGGGGAAAAACCAGAAAAAAAGACACAATATAGCGCAGGCAAAATGTTTGTACGTTTTTCATGGGACATGCTCATTGACCAGAAAGATTATTGTAAATATTCGTTGAACAAAGAAAGATGATTATGGCACAATATGAACGTCCTTCAATTAAGCTTGTAAGCTCAATCCTTCCTTCAAAGGGAGGACAAACCTGCTACAAATCGCCATTAACCGACATTGATGGTATAAGTACCAATAGGTTGGTAAAACAATATGGTTCTCCATTGTTCGCGGTGTCTGAAAAACAAATAAGGGAAAACATAAGGGAAGCAAAACTTGTGTTTAACCGTTTCTATCCGAAAATCCAGTTCGCCTGGTCATATAAAACAAATTATTTTGACGAGGTTTGCAAAGTTTTTCATCAAGAAGGTTCAATAGCAGAAGTTGTCTCTTCTTTTGAATTAGAGAAAGCTTTAAGAAACGGTATGCCAGGCAACAAGATTATCTTCAACGGTCCTAACAAGAAAAAAGAAGATTTAATATATGCCATACACAAAAAAGTGATAATACATATCGACAGCTTTGACGAACTTTATCTGTTGGAATCGCTAGCCGAGCACTTAAATGTTCCTGTCAAGACTGCCATTCGGCTTAACATGAAGACAGGGACCAACAACGAATGGGAACGTTTTGGCTTTAATTACGAAAACAATGAAGCCTTTTCTGCTGCTAAAAGAATAATAAATTCAAAACACTTGAAACTGATTGGCATACATTGCCACATTGGCACTTTTATACTATCTACCAACCCCTATAAAGTTGCCGCTCAAAAAATGGTTCATTTTGCTCTCAGAATCAGAAAAGAGCTTAACTCCACAATTGACTATATAGACATGGGTGGCGGTTTTGCGTCACAAAACACCCTCAAAGCCTATAACAACATGTCCATACCCTCTCTGTCTAACTATGCCAACAGCATTACAAAAGAACTTTTCAACTCTGAATTCAACGAAGAAGAAAGGCCAACATTAGTCCTTGAAACAGGAAGAGCACTTATAGACAACGCTGTAACCCTGTTAGCAAGCGTTATTTCTTCTAAAAGGAATAGGACAGGACACAGACTGCTAACTATAGATGCCGGCGTCAACCTTCTCTACACATCGTTTTGGTACAACCATGAGATTGTGCCGACAAAGCCATATACTGACTTTTATGAAGATACAACCGTTTATGGACCGCTATGTATGAACATCGATGTCATAAGGGAATCGGTTCTACTCCCTGCAGTAAGAAAAGACGATGTTGTTGCAATACTGAATGTGGGAGCGTACAATATGACGCAATGGATGCAATTTATTAATTTACGTCCGACGGTTGTAATGATAAAAGACGATGGTTCTATAAATTTGCTTAAAGAAAAAGATTCAACAGATTCAGTTAAATATTGATTGAAAGCAAAGAACGGATGAAAAGCCCAACCATTAAATATATCCTAGATACCATACTTCACAGTTACTCTAGTATTTTCTTTTCCCAAACATATGTATTGGGGGCGATACTCCTTTCTCTTTCATTCTTCAACTACGTTGCAGGAATATACGGACTAATGAGCGTAGTGTTAGTCAACTTGTTTTCACATCTGCTTCGTCTTGACCGACTTAAAATTCAAACAGGGTATTATGGGTTCAACGCCGTACTGACAGGTATAGCAGTGGGGTCCATCTTCTCGTTCTGCACATTTTCATTATTTATGCTGTTCGCATCATCAATGCTCATCGTTTTTCTGAGCGTATTCATTGATGGCGTATTCAAAAAACACAACCTTCCTTATGTTTCTATTCCTTTTTTACTGGCCTTATGGTGCATACAACTTTCCGCGAACTGTACAGACGACTTTCTTGGTTATGGAATAACGTCGGTCCACGAGAATACGATTTGGCGTTATTCTGACACTACAAACAAAGTAAATGAAATACTCAACCAACTACCTAATATACTTAGAACCTATTTTTTAAGTATCAGCAGTATATTTTTTCAAAAGAACCTGTTTTTCGGACTTCTAGTATCTATAGGTCTATTCCACTTTTCACGAATAGCTTTTTGCTTATCTATGCTGAACCATGTCGTGGCTTTGCACATGTTCCAACTGATCAACGGAACTATGTATAACATGCCATACGAATTACTTGGTTTCAATTTCATTTTCACTTCGCTTGCAATTGGCTGCTACTATGTTGTCCCTTCAAAAAAATCAGTCATCTGGAGTCTTTTACTCATACCGTTACAATACTTGCTCATCTTTTCTTCTTCCCGTTTCCTGGACTATTTCTACCTACCCACCTATTCTCTCGCTTTCTGCTCTACTACACTACTTTTCTTGTACTTCATAAAACAGCAAAAGTGCGTATTGAATCCAGAAATTGCAAAATTCATTGAATCTACCCCCGAAAAACTAAAATACAATACGTTGGTTAACGAAAAACGTCTAGCCTTTATCAATTACTTCTCCGTCGGATTGCCTTTTCTTGGTATTTGGAAAGTCTCTCAAGGCGAAAACGGAGAATTTACCCACAAGGGGCACTGGAAACATGCATGGGATTATGTGATAGAAGACAAAGACGGGAAACAATTCTCTAACGATGGACATTCACTCGAAGACTATTATTGTTTCGGAAAACCTATTATAGCTCCGGCGAACGCAACTGTAGTGAAAATCGAGAACGAAGTGAACGACAATATACCTGGAAAAGACAACAAGTTACAAAACTGGGGAAACTATATCATCTTAAAAATAGACAACAACCTTTATATAGCGATTTGTCACTTGCAAAAGGGATCGATATGTGTATCCATTAACCAATCGGTTCAAAAAGGTCAACCGTTAGCCATATGTGGTAATTCCGGTCATTCTCCGTACCCGCATATACATATGCAGTTTCAAAATAAACCAGTTATAGGTTCTACAACAATACAGTATCCGCTAACAGATATTCAAATTTTTTCTAATGGTGAAAATATATTTGAAAAATGCTACACTCCTAAAAAAGATGACCTTGTAAGCAACCCTGTGTCCAATCTAAACTTGTTTTGTGCTTACAACCTGTCTGCGTTAAAAAAACTTACTATTAAAGACAATAACGATATTGAGAATTGGAAGTTGCGAATAGATCTTTATGGTTTAAATTACATTGACGACGGTAATGGAAATTACGCATGGTTCGGTACAAACAAATCAAACTTCTACTTCTATCGTTACGAAGGGAAGAAAGACAGTAATCTTTATTTCTTCTACTTGTCTAATTATAATGTCGAATTAACAACAGACTGTTCCTGGAGAATTAACGAACCTATTTCACTAAGTACAATAGGCAAAGGCCTACCTCTGTTTATGCAAGACCTCTTATCTCCATTGAAAAGCTTTTACACAGCACATTACTCAATAAAATACACACAAGAAAAAAGTGAAGGAACAAACGTATGCACACTCTATTCGAGGGTAAATTCAACATTTTTCAAAAAAGAAAAGCAACTATATTCATTTAAAACCATTATTTTAGAGGGAAAAATTGACGCTATTCAAATTTTTACTTCATCAGGAAGTTCTAAAACAATCAGAATAGAGGGGGAACGATACGAATAAAATGTCCGAATTAAAATACATATTCCTTTTCGTACTAAGTTTTTTATGTATGGACAAGATCTGTGCAAATGAGGTTGACCATACAGAAGAACTCCCTTTAGATATGGATTATGACAAACGGATGGGCATATCAGCATTCCAACAGAAAGAATACACAAAGGCTGTTTATTATTTAGAGAATTATTTTAGACGTCAACCTTCTGACGAAGTTGGCGCCGATTATCTATATGGATCGTATTTACGACTGAACCGAATAAACCAGTCAAAAGCCATATTTTCTTATTTGTCTGCTCAAAACCAATCTTACTATCTAACACGGCCAAAAGCATTTGCATCGGCATACATTGAAGGAGGCGTGCTAGGGAATCGGAATGTTGAGGACTCAGATACTACGTTCATCTATCCTGAATATAAAAACAGCGGTTACGGATTAATACAATTAGAACACAACATATCATCTCAAGTCTCCTATAAACATCATTTTTCGTTATGTTCTACCAAAGGCATCCAGACTGCTTACAGTAAAAATGCGTGGGAAGACTTCAACATCGATGAAAGACAAATAACGTATTCTGGACGAATCGAGGTTAACAGACCATCTGGTTGGGTGTTTGCTCTTTGTGGAGCTTACGTCAACGATAAGTATAACACAATTGAGGAGAAAAAAGACAACAATCAGAACCAACCACAAAATCAGAATAATTTTTTCAACAACACCAACAACTACTGGTACAATAATTTCCACAATATGTACCACTACTATCCTTATTTTCCATACTATACATTCTACCCATATTCATTTTTCATGAATAATCCTTATCAAAGTATAGTAGTTTCTTCATACGAATTAGTAGGTACAT
The DNA here is from genome assembly GCA_002396385.1 of Bacteroidales bacterium UBA4345. Taxonomy (GTDB): domain Bacteria; phylum Bacteroidota; class Bacteroidia; order Bacteroidales; family Paludibacteraceae; genus Physcocola. The sequence continues at coordinate 23,068 of DGTD01000093.1, read as the reverse complement.
CTGTAACCCTTCATAGCTATGCCATCGGAGCTAGTGTAAAAAAGAGTTTTGACTGGATATTTCCCGAGTTGCACTGTAGCTACGCAAATGTCATGGAGAACAGCATATGGCAACCTAAATTAAGGTTTACCATATATCCGCTTAGGAACTTAGACCTCTATGCGACTTCAACTATTGCAGACGTTATATACGATAAAAATAGTCATTTTATATTAGAAGAAACAATCGGTGGTAAATTACAAGATTGGTTGTGGATAGAGTTGTCATATGCCTATGGAAACATGAAATTCTATAGTGAAAACGACTATTCGACTTTCTATACTTTACTCAACAAATCTAAACACCGGGCTTCCTCTAAGCTATTTTTCCCTATTACAAACAACATCAGCCTTATGCTGTTATATCGATTCACGACCAAAGAAAACGAATACATAATAGTAAACGAAAACGAAGAACACGTCTATACAAGAAAACAGTTTTCGCATAATGTGATAGGAGGCATAAAATGCAATTTCTAAAATATTTTTTAGTTTTTCTTTTAATAGGTATTTACCAACAAGGAAAAGCAGAAGAAGACATAATAAACCAATTTCAAAAAAGCTACAAATTAGAGTCTGATGGGAAATACATAGCTGCGATACAAGAACTGAAAAAAATCAAAGCCGACAGTTATGCGCTAAACCTCAGACTTGGTTGGCTATCTTATTTGGCCGGACGCTACAAAGACGGAGAAATGTATTATGCTAAAGCTATTTTACTTCGTCCTTCTTCTATTGAGGCCAGGCTAGGTTTTGTACTGCCAGCTGCGAAACTAAAAGAATGGGACAAAGTAGCGACCCAATACGACGCTATACTTAGAACCGACCCAAACAACTATAAAGCAAACTATTACCGGGGACTTATGTTTTACAATGTAGGAAACTACAAGCAAGCGTCACAGTATTTAAATAGGATTGTAGAACTATACCCTTTCGACTACGATGCTGTAATCTTGGCCGGGTGGAACGAGTTTTTCATGAAAAACAAACAACGCGCAAAAACACTATTTATCCAAGCAAAACTCATACAACCAAACAGCGCATCGGCAGATGAAGGGTTAAAAAAATGCAATTAATTCACCGATACTATTCAAATAGTCGTTTTTTGATACTATATTTGCATAAAATGAATTAATATAAAAAACAAAATATCATATCAATTCAACATGAAAAAAATTTTATCACTTCTCGGAGCTTGCGCTGTATGTGGTTCTATGTACGCGCAATCTAGCGACTATCCATGGGCTGTAGGTCTTTATGGAGGCCGTACAGAGTACAATGGTGAGTATGGAAATCATTTCTTTGATTTTGGCCGTAACTCATCTAATCATTTTTTTGGTGCTAAATTCTACGGACATGGTGCACTTACTGTAGAACGCTACTTGAATAAGCATTTCGATGCTATGTTATTTGGCTCTTACGGGTATTATGGTGCAGAAAAAGAAAATTCAGCACAAGAATTTGAGAGCGCTATGGCAAATGCCAATTTGAACATCAAATATAAGTTCCCATTCATCGCACAATACCGTGTTCATCCATTCGTATTTGCAGGTGTTGGCACACGTGGCATTTTCAACATCGACAAACCAACTAAAGAATCTTCACAGGTTGAAGAAGGTTGGGATCTTGTTGCACAAGCTGGTCTCGGTATTGAAGTAAGACTAACCGACCACTGGGCACTCCGTTATATGGGCGCTTATGGTTATGGTTTTGCTGACAACCACGACAAGATGGAATGCGGAAGCTTCGGCGACCAGCAGTTGCTCCACAGCATCGGTGTCGTTTGCTCTTTCCCATTCAAGCCTAAAGACAGCGATAAAGATGGTGTGCCTGATAAGTTCGACTCTTGCCCTAACACCCCAGCTGGTGTTCAGGTTGACGACAAGGGTTGCCCTCTTGACGAAGATGGCGATAAAGTGCCTGATTATCTTGACAAATGTCCTGGTACTCCTGCTGCCGCAGCAGGTAAAATTGACACTACCGGTTGTCCTACCGACGAAGATGGCGATGGTGTACCTGATTATATCGACGAATGTCCTGGCACTCCTGCAGAGGCTAGAGGTATGGTTGACAGTAAGGGTTGTCCACTCGACTCTGACGGTGACGGTGTAGCTGATTATCTTGACAAATGCCCAGGTACCCCTGCTGAAGCTAAGGGTCACATCGACGCTACAGGTTGCCCAATTGATTCTGATGGTGATGGCATCTACGATTACGAAGATGCATGTCCTTCTGTAGCAGGTATCAAAGAAAACAAGGGTTGTCCTGAAGTAAAGGAAGAAGTTAAGCAGGTATTCAAGAAGGCGCTTAACGGTATTCAGTTTGAATCGGGTAAGGCTACAATCAAGTCTTCTTCTTTCGGCATCTTGAATCAGATTGTTTCTATCATGAACGAGAACCCGGCTTACAAGCTCAATATTGCAGGCCACACCGACAACTCTGGTAAGGCCGACAAGAACTTGCAGCTTTCTAAAGACCGTGCAGCAGCCGTTAAGGACTACTTGGTTAACAAAGGTATCGACGCAAGCCGTATGGCAACTGAAGGCTATGGAGATACCCAGCCAGTTGCAACTAACAAGACCAAAGCAGGAAAGGCACTTAACCGTCGTGTCGCTTTCGAAGTTGAATTCTAATTCAATTTAAACTAATAATTAAAGCCGCAATCGGGTTTCCCGTATTGCGGCTTTTTTTAAAATTTTGAAACGTTTACTGACAGTATTACAAATTCAGAAACTTATTTATTACTAATTCTTTTTCTTATGTTCAACACTTTTCTTTATATATATTTCCCACATAGTTTGAATTCTATCTGTATATTCTTTTAAATTGTTTCCTACAAAATGGCTATATCCTCCAAGAGTTAAATTACCATTTATATCTGCATTATACCAAACATTCTCAACACAATGAAAAACAAATATTTCACCAAAGATTCCCATATGTCTGTATTTTTTTGTATTCAATTCTGCCATCTTTAGGTCTTTTGTAATTTTTACCAAAAACACAACTTTATCATCAAAATCCTTAAAACATATGTTGTCTTCCGTAGAATCGTCTACAAATGGCCCATACTCCCCATAGTAGAATTTCCCATCCATAACATTTCCTAATTCTTTACATAAGAAAAAATAATAACAACTTGGAGGAGGATAGCCCCCCGCAATTCCTATTTCAGTTTTTTTCACTTCTTCCATATTCCTATATTTTACAGTTTAACTTAAATATATAATTAAATTTCTTACTATCAAAGAAAGCGACATTTAAGTAAGAGCACAATAAGTTCACGCAGCCATTTAATTGTAGAATCGGTCCTATCATCACCTATTCGTATTCTTTCGCAAAGCCCTTGGCTAATGTTTTTCCGCAATTCAATCGTCTTCTATGTTTTTTCTGACATTCGAAAACTTGAGGTCTTATATCCCAATGCTAAAGTTTTATAAGACATTGTATCGGTTAAAGCACTATCTTTGCAAAAAAAACGAGATGAGAACTTCATTTACACTGTTAATCTGCCTTCTTTTTTGCAATGCAGTCGCAGCAGAAACGAAACAAGATTCTATAAATATCATCAACCAAGTAGACCAAAACCCGTCTTACGTCATCGACACTGACACGACTAACAAACCTGAAGAAAGTTATTCCGATTTTACATACACGCCTCCTATCAGCAAATTCAACGTGCCTCTTGAAATTGACGTACAAAGTGTTCAGAGTACCATCAATAAGAGTTTTAACGGATTAATCTACGAGGACAGAGTAATAGAAGACGATAGTTTGAAACTCAGAGTCTGGAAAAATGGAGACTTCAAAATTAAATTCGACGCGGACTCGCTCACCGCAGAGATTCCTATTAAAATCTGGGCTGTCAAGCGCTTTAGTATTGCTGGCTTAACCTATACCGACCGTGAAGTGGAAGCTCAGATTACGGTCACCCTCAGCAGCAAGGTGCAAATCAGCAAATCGTGGGGTATTTTGTCGAAGAGTAAAGTGGTCAACTACAAGTGGAACCGAAAACCAACCACAAGAGTCGCTGGCATTGAAATTCCTATAACATACATTGTCGACAAAGTAATTCGCGACAACAAGCGCAAATTGGAGCAAATGGTCGACAACGGCATAAAGAATGGCGTTCCTACACAAACATACGCCAACGATTTATGGGCACAGATTCAACAACCAATTCCTGTGGCTGTCGACTCTTACCAAGCCTACATCAGGCTGAGACCCACCAACATACTCATGATGCCGATTCGCGGTGAAAAAGGTATTATTAAAACCGGATTTGGCATCGAATGCCAAGTAGACATAACGGTAGGGTCAATACCGACCAAAAACGGAATCACTCCACTACCACAATGCAGACTTAACAGCCGAATGGAACCCGGATGGAATTTGAATCTTTTGGCGAATATACCCTACTCGACTATCGACACTCTGGCAATACAGAACCTTAGAGGTGAAGCCTTTGGCGAGGGCAAACACACCATCTACGTCGATAAGGTTAACACCTATGGTAGCGACGACAAACTCGCAATAGGTCTGTCGGTTCACGGATTTATCAACGGTAACATTTACCTGACTGGTGTCCCCTACTACGACAAAAAAGACGTTGCCATCAAGCTGAAAGATGTTTCATACAGTTTAAAGACAAGAAATATCCTACACAGGGCCATTAACCTTGTCATAAAACCTATTTTAAAGAATAAGATTGAGAAGAAGTTCGAATTAGAGATGAAAGACAATTTCTACTTAATCGAGCAAATGGGACAGGCTGAAATTCTCAACAGCCAATGGGCTGAAAATGTATACACCACCGGAAAAATAACCAATGTGGAAGGTGGCGACATCTACATCACAAAAACTGGTGTTCAAGCCGCCCTTAGGATTGACGGAATTCTAAATGTGCTTTACAAATAAAGCACATTTAAAGTTCGCCGGGTATACCATTATCTGTCAAGCCTATTTGTTTGCCATTGATGGTGATTTTCTTGCCCGTTACAAGGGCTTTCACATCGGCATCGGTTAGCGTATAATCCATAATAACAAAAGGCAGACGGAAAGAGCAGCCCCCTTTCCATTCAGAACAGCCATAAGCCGTTTTCCCCTTTAACAAATGGCCCTTTTTACAAACAGGACACAACAAAGATGACACATCCACTTTTGTCGTCCTCTTCTTAGGTGCCTTTTTAGTTTTCTCGGCAGGCGCTTCTGTCTCCACCTTATTATCAACTTCAATTGTAACCTTTTGATTCGAATTGTCAGACTTGACATGTTCGACAACCGCAGAGACCATTTCCTTCAGTTCTGCCATAAAAGTTGCCGTGTCGTACTGTCCATGTTCAATCATACGGAGTTTTTTCTCCCACTGCCCTGTCAGTTCGGCAGATTTCAACAGATCTTCGTTTATCGCATCAATCAAATCCAAACCCGTCTGCGTCGGAACAATGCTTTTCTTGCCCTCTATACGCATATAATGCCGCTTGTATAGGGTTTGCAAAATGACAGAACGCGTACTTGGACGACCAATGCCGTTAACTTTCAACACATCGCGCAGTTCTTCGTTATCAACGAATTTTCCTGCCGTCTCCATAGCCCTAAGCAATGTAGCTTCGGTATAGTTTTTGGGAGGGGTTGTCCATTTTTCCGCCAGTTCAGGCTTATGAGGACCTTGCTCGCCCACAACAAAATCAGGAAGCGTTTTATCGTCCTCCTTCTCGTTTTTCTCATCGTCAGCCTGTTTAACTTTCGCATAAAGTACACGCCACCCAGGTTTCAGAATAAGTTTACCAGTCGTTTTAAACTCTACGTCTGTAACTGTACCCAACACTGTGGTAGTAGCGATTTGGCAATCGGGATAAAAATTTGCAATAAACCGTCTGGTTACCGTGTCATAAACATTTTTCTCGAACTCGTTCAAGCCCACAGCATCTATTCCCGTAGGAATAATGGCATGGTGATCGGTAATCTTACTATTGTCGAAAATCCGCTTAGCCTTGGTTATCTTTGCGCCCAAAAGTGGAGCCACCTCAGTTGAATAAGACTTCAATCCAGCCAAAATAGAAGGAATTTTGGGGTACATATCATCAGAAAGATAGGTTGTATCGACACGCGGATAAGTCGTAAATTTCTTTTCATAAAGCGACTGTATAGTCTGCAAGGTCTGCTCGGCAGACATATTAAAGACCTTGTTGCATTCTACCTGCAACGCAGTCAAGTCGAATAATTTGGGCGGCATTTCCACCCCGTTCTTTTTAGTTACATTAGTAACAACGAAGTCGCTATTAGCTATTTTTTCCAGGAACAGGGAACCCTCTTCCTTTGATGTAAACTTGCCTTTTGTGGCAGAAAACGAAACGTCGCGGTACAATGTTTTAAGTTCCCAATACTGCTCTGGAACAAAATTCTGTATTTCTCTATACCTCGCCACAACAAGCGCCAACGTCGGGGTCTGAACCCTGCCGATAGACAAGACTTGCCGGTTGAGTCCATACTTCAGCGTATAGGCTCTGGTCGCATTCATACCGAGCAGCCAGTCGCCTATAGCGCGCATTGCGCCAGCTTCGTATAGTTTGTCGTAATCTTTTTGAGGCTTCAGGTTTTGGAATCCGTTTCTAATCGACTCCTCGGTCAAAGAAGAAATCCACAATCGTTCAACAGGACATTTACAGCCGGCTTTCTGATAGACCCAACGTTGAATGAGCTCACCTTCTTGCCCGGCATCACCACAGTTGATGACCTTATCGGCATGACTGATTAAATTTGATATGATATTGAATTGCTTTTCAACACCAGCTTTAAGACGGATACTAAATTTCGGAGGAAGCATCGGCAAATAGTACATCTCCCACCTTTTCCATGCAGGGTTGTACTCATGGGGTTCCTTCAATTCGCACAAATGGCCAAATACCCAAGTTACCTGGTATCCATTTCCCTCAAGATAGCCGTCTCTCTTTGTATTAGCGCCTAAAACAGCCGCCAAATCGCGAGCCAAACTGGGTTTCTCCGCAACACAAACAATCATAACTTACAGTTGCTCGACCTCCTCTAACCAAATTGCCGCACTCGCATCACTCGGCATACGCCAATCGCCACGAGGAGAAAGGTTGACAGAACCCACTTTAGGTCCGTCAGGCATACACGAGCGTTTAAACTGCTGTTGGAAGAAGCGTTTGAAGAAAACACGCATCCACTTCTTGATGGTTTCGTCGTCGAACTGTCCAGCAAACGACCGTTTGGCCATAAAGAATAATTTGCGAGGCGAGAAACCAAAACGAAGCATATAATAGAGACAGAAATCATGCAACTCGTAAGGGCCAACAATATCTTCTGTCTTCTGTGCAATTTCGCCTTTGTCGTCGGCTGGCAAAAGTTCCGGACTTACTGGTGTGTCGACAACATCGAGCAATGTTTTGCGTGACACCTCGTCCATTTCAAACTCAGCCACATAACGCACCAAGCTGCGAACCAAAGTCTTCGGAATAGAGGCGTTGACACCATACATACTCATATGGTCGCCATTATAAGTAGCCCAACCCAATGCCAATTCCGACAAATCGCCAGTACCAACTACCAAGCCACCTTCCTTGTTCGCTACATCCATAAGGATTTGCGTACGTTCCCTAGCCTGTGTATTCTCGTAGGTGACGTCGAATACAGACACATCGTGGTTAATATCCTTGAAATGCTGCAAACAAGCATCCTTTATGTTGATTTCACGCGAAGTAACACCCAGCGAGTTCATCAAGTCGATAGAATTGTTATGCGTACGCTTAGTAGTACCGAAGCCTGGCATAGTGATACCTATAATGTTCTTTCTAGGCAAGCCTAGTTTATCGAAAGTCTTAACACAAACCAACAGCGCAAGGGTTGAATCCAAACCACCCGATATACCTAGAACAACACTCTTGATTCCAGTGTGATACAAGCGGGTAGCCAAGCCCCAAACCTGAATGTTGAAAATTTCATCGCAACGGACGTTCAAGCCCTCGCCAGTTGGCACAAACGGAAGACTTTTTTCTGTTCTTGTCACATGGTCAACCGACTGGCAGTCGAACTCAAAGTTAACTGTGCAATACTCTTCACTCGTTTGGTTACAGCCCGTTTCAAAGAAGCCCGTATTTTTACGGCGGTCAGCAATAAGGCGCTGGATATCAACGTCGGCTACTATCAGCTGTTCTTCTAGTTGGAAGCGCTTTGACTCGGCCAGGCAAGAACCGTTCTCAAATATCATTGCAGTACCAGAGAAGACCAAATCGGTACTCGACTCGCCAAAGCCAGAACCCGCATAAATATATGCGGCAACACATTTACCAGACTGCTGGGCAACCAACTGCTTGCGGTATGCGTCCTTGCCGATTACCTCGTTAGAGGCTGACAAGTTAAACAAAAGCACAGCGCCATTCAACGCATGAGTAAACGTTGGAGCCTGGGCCAACCACAAGTCCTCGCAGATTTCCACAGCAAACTTTACATCGCCATAGGCAAACAAAAGTTTCGTACCAAACAGGGTGTTTTGTCCAGCAATGTTTATTGACGTAGTTGCGGGAATCTCGCTCCCAGACGAGAACCATCTTTTTTCATAGAACTCGTTCGTATTTGGCAGATACGATTTAGGCACTACACCCAAAATCTTACCCTTCTGGCAAACTACAGCTGTATTGAAAAGACGGCTATTATATGAAATTGGCATTCCGACAATAAAGACCAGGTCTTTATTTGCAGTCGCTGCCAACAATTCCTTCAAGGCATTTTCAGACTGTTCAATCAGTAACTGCTGGTAAAACAAATCAGCGCAAGTGTATCCAGAGATGCTTAACTCAGGAAACTCCAGAATTTTCACGTGGTTTTTCTCAGCTTCTTCTATCAAGCCCAATATACGTTCGATATTGTACTTACAATTTGCGACTTTTACATTCGGAATGGCAGCCGCTACCTTAACGAAACCTAAATTATTCATATTATAAGTATTTGGTTCTTTCTAACTGTCTGTAACCTATCAGCTTGTGCAGTTCAGTCCGCCATTGGCGCAACGATACCGCAACAAACTTGCAGGACTTTACTTTATTTCGGCAGCCTTGACGGCGAGCGCATTCTTCAACATTTCCATCAGTTCGGCTTCTTTGTTTTTCAGCGCTTCGTTCTCTGCCCTCAGTCGCTTATTCTCTTCCTGCAATTCTTTATACCATTCAGAGGTGAAGACAGTCTTCTGCTCATCCGAATCGTACATGCGGGTCTTTAGCATAGAACCTTCGCCAGTGAGAAGCCACACGGTATTCAACTCTGGATACTGCAGAATAATCTTCTGCATCTTATCGTCCTTAATAGTGGCCTTAACGTTATTCACCCATCCATTCGATAACCCACAAATGCTTTCGAATTTACCTTGCCCAATGCCTAGGGACTTAATAAACTGGACTAATCGTTCTTTAGCGGTTTGATTTTCAGCCATTTGTAAAATAAATTAAAATATTACCGAAAATTCTTCGGTGAATATTTGGTTTTACCGAAGAATTTTCGGTATATTTGCGTTGTAATCAGTTACGAAACAAGTTACAAAACAAGTTTCAAGAACTGCAAAGGTACTAATAATTAATTAAACACCAAAGCATTATGGACACTTACACGTACACACTGGTGAAGTCGTTCAAGAACGGACGCACAGATTACTGGTATACAACCGCCAAATCGGAAGGCGAAGCCCTCCGCCATTTCGAGAAGAAGTTCTCACGCCACTGGCTCTGCGGTTGTGCGCTCTACCTCGGTGACGCCCTGTTCGAAGGCGCCGTATTTATAAACAACATCTAAGTATCTAACCCACTAACACTATAGCATTATGACACAAGAAGAATTTGAAGCACGCATCGGCCACCAGGTGGCTGCTGAAGAGTTCGACGCCTTCAACGAGGTATACATGAATTGCAAAATGGGCAAGGACGCCTTCTGCAAGGCTGTCCTGTGTGACCCAAAAGACCACGACCTCACCCGAAAGCTGATCTTCGACCTATCGGCCGGTGTGTCCCACTACAAGACTAGCAGGAACGATATTCTCGAATATGACAAACAGACCGGCGAGGATCTCGCCCGGAAGGCTCACGACTATGATGACGACGGCCTACGAGGGATGGCGAAAAAGCTCCTCGGACAACGCGACTATATAGTCTACTGCATTAGTAATGGTCTGGACCTCGATAATTATGACCGCAATTACATAATCGAACACCTGAGGGAGGACTGAGTCATGGAGCAGAACGCACTCAACTCGGAGACGTGGTTCGACGACGGCTACTGGGACGCTGCCGACAACTACAATAAGGCATACATCGAGGAGGTGGCCAAACACCTCGACAACGGAACATCCGCACCCGACGCCAGCCACATAAGGCTGGACGAGGGAGAGGCGGAATAAGGGAAAGCCCGGGAAAAGCCACCACGGGGCGGAAAAGCCTAGGAAAGGAGCCATTTAGATGTATTTGTGTAATGACAGGGGGTTCGAATCCCCGCCCGGGCACAGCAACGAAGATTTTTTCATTGTCATGTGTTTTAAGGCCGAGCCGCCCGCGAGGGCCGCAAAGCCCGCCCTGCCGAGAGAGGAGGGCGAGGTTAAGCAGACAGTTTAAGTTTAAGATTTAACAATTGGAAGCAGCGCCCAAGCCCCGCGAGGGGCGCAAGCGCGAAATGGGGGGAAGCCACCAACGGGGTGGGGACATCGGAGAGAAGGCAATGCCGGGCATTCCTAACGTCTCGCAGTCTAACAACTCATATTAACCCGGTAACCGTAATCCGGTGCTCTGGCCAACTGAAAGCGGTTCGAATCCGCAGACCCCCGCCATAGGTAGTAGTAAAATGATAGGAAGCGCCCAAACCGCGTGAGCGGTGCAAGCGCGAAATCGGGCAGGTAGGCAGAAGGTTCTGCCTCGGTGTGTCGGACAGAGTCAGGATTAAATGCTCGGAGGCTCTGTTACTAGGATCGCACACCGCTTCCACGGGGTTCGATTCCCCACCTGCCCGCTACTTGATTGTATTCCAGCCCGCGAGGGTCCTTCAGAGTGTTTTTAATGCTGATTTTACTGAGCCCCGCTTCGGGTAGGCGGGGCAACAAGGGCGGAAGAGCGCACGGGCGCAGGTAAGATTTGGTCAACTGAAAGCGGTTCGACTCCGCAGACGCCCACCAACAACTAAGACGACAAGCTTATGATAGAGCAAGACATTCAAAACATCCTCCAGCGGCTCGACAACATCGAGAGGCTTCTGCTGAAGCTGGAGAAAGCGGCGGCACCGCCTAAACCGCCATCGAAGTGGATGACCGTCAACGGAGCGGCGAAACAGCTCGGGCTGAGGAACGGCTACCAGATACGGAACCTCATCACAAAGAAAGTAATCGGGGTGGCCGACCTCGGAGGCAAGGGCATCTACGTGGACACGGAGAGCCTGTACCGATACCTTGAAGGACGGAGACGGCAGACACAGGAAGACGTCGGCAGGGAAACCGCCCAACACATTATCAACCATCTAAACGACTAACGCCATGGAAGACATCAGATACCGCGCCGCACTGGGCAACATCGTCAGCGAGATTGACCGGAGGTGCCACGAGCTGGTCCATCCCCTTCCGGACGACCACGACAAGGCCCTTAAACAGTTCGGCGCCATGCAACGCATACTCGAGCGCGCCTGCTTCGCCATCGTGAACCTGGACACAGGCTCCGGCAAGCTGGAGGACCTCGAAGCAGTGCAGGAGTTTATCAACCAAGAACGCATCAGAGAGTATGAAGACCAAAAAACAAGAAGAGAGGGAGCAGCGACATAAGGACATCGTAAGCCTCTACAAGGAACTAAACCAGGAAGGCGGAAGCCGAATGGCCATGTGGGAGGAACTGGAACAGCGGACCGGCTACAGCCGCCCGTGGCTCGTCAAGATCCTCACCCGAAACGGAGTAATTAACAAAAAAACATATAAGTATGGAGCTAAACGTAAAAGTAGAAATCGGGGCATCCAAAGAGTTGCTCGACACACTGCGGGGGCTGTTCGCCCTACTGCCTAACCACTGCCCCGGCGGACCGATGACGGTGACCGCCACGGAGATACAGCAGGCAGTGAAGCAGAAGGCACAGGAACCCGCCAAAGCAGAACAGACCGAACAGGCAGAACCCGCCGCCAAGACCGAAGCGCCAAAGGCACCAGCACTGCCCGGCAGTGAGGAATGCCGCAAGGCCATGAACAGCACCCGCGACAAGTTCGAGGGCGAGGGCTGGAAGGACAACACCGACAGCGAGGGCTACAAGAAGTACCACAAGGCTCTGACCAACTGGTTCAAGTACCTGGCAGGACAGTGCGGTGCTCCCGACCAGAAGCCAAGCTCGCTGACTGCCGACCAGCGCGCCACCTTCATCCACGACGTGGAGCACACCATTCTGGGCGAGGACGGCAACTTCGTGGTAGGTCCCAGTGCCGTTCTAAACAAGGAGGGCGAGTAATGGCACAGCACGCAATACTCAGCGCAAGCGGCAGCCACAGGTGGCTGCACTGCACACCCTCGGCACTGCTCGAGAAGGACGTGCCCGACAGCGGTTCGGACTACGCCCGTGAGGGAAGCCTCGCACACGCCTACTGCGCCAAGGCGCTAAAGGAGAACCTCGGCATCGGCACCAAGGGCGAGGACATCGAAATCGAGGAACTGCAGGACTACTTCACCGACGAGATGCCTGGACACGTGGAGACCTACACCGGCATCGTGCTCGGCAAGTTCGAGGAAGCCAAGAAGTCCACACCCGATGCGGTGCTGATGGTGGAACAGCGGCTCGACTTCAGCAAGTACATACCAGAAGGCTTCGGAACAGGCGACGCCATCATCGTGGCGGACGGCACGCTGGAAATCTGCGATTTCAAGTACGGCAAGGGTGTCGAGGTCAGCGCCATCGCCAACAGCCAGATGATGATCTACGCACTGGGCGCCTACGAGCGGTTCAGCGACGAATACCGCATCGAGCGTGTCCGCATGACCATCATACAGCCACGCATCGGCAACCTCAGCGAATACGAGCTCGAAATAGACCAACTACTCTACTGGGCGGGCCACGTGCTGACGCCGACCGCCAAGAAGGCCATCAAGGGCGAGGGCGAGCAGGTGGCAGGCGACTGGTGCCAGTTCTGCAAGGTCAAATGCCAGTGCAAGGCATTGGCCAAACGGTGCACGGAAGACTTCGACGCACTCCAGGAAAGCGGAACGACCGCGGAGCTCATGACCAACGACGACATCGCACGGCTGTTGCCTAAACTGTCCGACATCAAGAAATGGGCGGAGGCGGTTGGCGAATATGCGCTCGACAGGGCGCTGAAGGGCGACAAGTTCCCCGGCTACAAACTGGTGGAGGGACGGAGCATCCGCAAGATCATCGACGAGGAAGCGGCGGCTTCCAAGCTTACCGCCGAGGGCTTCGATGCCGACAACCTCTACAAGCCGAGAGCCCTGAAGGGCATCACCGACCTCGAGGGCATCGTTGGCAAGAAGAATCTCGCCACCCTGCTCGACGGCATCCTGGTGAAGCCACAGGGCAAGCCCGCCCTCGTGCCTGAGAGCGACAAGCGACCACCGCTGAACAGCAACTCAGCGGAAAGCGATTTTGAATCAATTAATAACTAAATACTAATCATTATGATGGATCCAATTATCAAAGACCAGACCAAGGTCATCTTCGGCCCATGCCGACTCAGTTACACCCACCTCTTCGAGAAGTACACACCGGAAGGCGGTGGCGATGGCAAGTACATGACGAACGTCCTCATCCCTAAGAAGGAGAAGAAGACCATCAAGGCCCTCGAGGACGCCATCGAGGCTGCCAAGAAGGCGGGCATCGTCAGCAAGTGGAGCGGCAAGGAGCCTAAGAAGCTCGACCTGCCACTGCGTGACGGTGACGAGAAGGACGACGACGTGTACGCCGACCACCTGTTCGTGAATGCCAAGTGCAACACCAAGCCGGGCGTGGTGGACAAGAACAAGCAGGCTATCACCGACGAGGAGGAGGTTTACAGCGGCATGTGGGCCTACGTGTCTGTCACCTTCTACGCCTACGACGTGAACGGCAACAAGGGCATCGCCTGCGGCCTTAACAACATCATGAAGTTCAAGGACGACGAGCGCCTGGGCGGACGTGTGTCTGCCGAGAGCGACTTCGATGGAGTTGGCGGCGATGACGACGAGGAGTTCGAATAAGGCATGAACCGATGTACTAACCAGCCCGGGGCACCGCCTCGGGCATTTTTAAGACCCCAAAATGAAAACATTAGCCATAGACATAGAAACCTACAGCAGCGTGGACCTTGCCGGGTGTGGTGTCTACAAGTACGCGGAGGCACCCGATTTCCGCATCCTGCTCTTCGCCTACGCCATAGATGGTGGCACGGTGGAGGTGGTCGACCTCGCCAGCGGTGAGGAACTGCCCACTGAGGTGCGGGAGGCACTGACCGAACCGTCGGTCACCAAGACCGCCTACAACGCCACGTTCGAGCGTGTGTGCATCGGCAGGTGGCTGGGGCTTACACTACCGCCTGAGCAATGGCGGTGCACCATGGTGGCTGCCGCCCGCATGGGACTTCCGCTCAGCCTCGCACAGTGCGGTGAGGCGCTCGGACTGGAGCAGGGCAAGATGAAGGAGGGCAAGGCGCTCATCAAGCGGTTCAGCCTGCCGAACAGGAAGGGCGAACGCAACCTGCCAACCGACTACCCCGACGAGTGGGAGACCTTCAAGGCCTACAACAAGCGCGATGTGGAGGTGGAGCAGGCGGTGCTGAAGGTGGTGGGCAAACTGCCACAGCCATGGTGGGAGCAACGGCTCTATGCCGCCGACCAGCGCATCAACGACCGGGGCGTGCTCATTGAGCGCCGTCTGGTGGAGAACGCTGACCGATTTGCGGAGGAGTACACGGCGGAACTGTTTGCCGAGGCGCAGAAGCTGACGGGTTTGGAGAACCCCAACAGCCCCGCACAGCTGAAGCAGTGGCTGGCCGATGCGGCCCACTGCCCTGTCGACAGCCTGAACAAGAAGGTGTTCGACGACATCGAGAAGCAGGTGGGCAGGTACAGCACCGCCTACAAGGTGCTACAGCTGCGCAAGGAGATGGGCAAGACCAGCGTGAAGAAGTACAGCGCCATGCTCGACTGCGTATGCGCTGACGGACGCATACACGGACTGCTGCAGTACTACGGAGCGGCACGCACTGGAAGATGGGCGGGACGTCTGGTGCAGGTGCAGAACCTGCCACAGAACCACCTCAGCGACCTCGACGATGCAAGGCGGCTGGTGCTAGCCGGAGACCTCGACGAGTTCTCGATGTGTTATGCCGGAGTTACCCAGGTGCTCAGCGAGCTGATCCGCACCGCCTTCGTGGCATCGCCCGGCAAGACCTTCCACGTGTGCGACTTCTCTGCCATCGAGGCGAGGGTCATCGCATGGCTGGCGGGCGAGGAGTGGGTGCTCGACGTGTTCCGCAAGAACGGGGACATCTACTGCGCCACAGCATCGCAGATGTTCGGGGTGCCTGTCGAGAAGCACGGGCAGAACTCCGAACTGAGGGCGAAGGGCAAGATCGCCACACTGGCGCTCGGCTACGGGGGCGGAGTTTCGGCACTGGCGGCTTTCGGCGCTGAGAAGATGGGCATGACCGACCAGGACATGCGCGACACCGTCCGCAAGTGGCGCAACGCCAACCCGCGCATCGTCCGCCTGTGGCAGAACATCGAACGGGCGGCCGTTCGCACCATCAGCACGGGAATGCCGACAGAAATCAACCGGGGCGTCCGCCTCTGGATGCTCGACAAGAACCTCTGCGTCACCCTGCCGAGCGGTCGCAACCTCTGCTACCCCGACGCACAGTACACCGACTTCACAAACGCGTACGGCGAGACCGCAGAGCGCATCACCTACTCGGGAACCAACCAGACCACGAAGAAGTGGGAGCGGCTGGAGACCTATGGTGGCAAGATGACCGAGAACCTGGTGCAGGCTATCGCCCGAGACATACTCGGGGTTGTTCTGCTCAGGGCGGAGCAGGCGGGGCTTGACGTGGTCTTCCATGTGCACGACGAGATTATCGTCGAGGCAGGCGAGGGACAGACCCTCGGGCAGGTGGAGGAACTGTTCAGCCGTCCGATAGCATGGGCGGAAGGCCTGCCGCTGAAAGGCGCGGGATACACAACGCCCTATTACCTAAAAGACTAACAGCATGGAAGATTATCTTAACCAAGAAACACCCTACCGCCCAATGGCCAAGCCTACCAAGGAGGCCGACCGCCGTGTAGTATACAACGGTTACCCGCTGTACCTGCCAGACGAGGAGACGCTGGAGCGGTTCAAGGAAGCCTACCCCGACACGCCGAACGCATGGCTGACGGAGCTGACACACAGGAGCACCGCCTACAACAGCAGGCTCGGCAACTACCTCGGGCTGAAGAAGAGCACCGAGTTCCTCGAACGGAGGCAGAGGCAC
This sequence comes from Bacteroidales bacterium UBA4345, assembly GCA_002396385.1. GTDB lineage: Bacteria > Bacteroidota > Bacteroidia > Bacteroidales > Paludibacteraceae > Physcocola. The sequence goes on along the minus strand of DGTD01000093.1, from coordinate 6,547 downwards.
GCGACCACCAAGGCGGGAATGAACCACACGAAGGGCAAGCCGCCGAAAGGGGTCTACCCTGAACATCTGAAGCCCTACGGCTACGACAATCCGAACGGCAACACGCCGCTCTCCGGCGAGGAGATCTCCGCACGGATGACCGAGCTCTGGCGGAAGGAGAAGCTAAGGGCCAAATACGGCCTGCAACGACAAACCAAATTAAACATAAAGCTATGAGCGCAGACAGAGACCAGGAATTCATGGACTACATCCACAACGACCCGACACCCTTCGAGGTGATGCACCGCCCAGTGTGGCGCGCGGCTGGCATGAAGGCGGCGATGGACTATGCCGCCGAGCGTCCGACTGAAAAGACGATACTGAAGGTTCTGCGACTCGCGGAACAGTACCGCAACCGCCTCGAACACCTCGGGGCGGAACCGCAATCACTGGAGACCACCGCAGGGTGGATACGTAACAACTGGGATGAGGAGGAACAACATGAAGATCAGAATCGCAACAGCAAGTAGCAGGCAGACGGTAAGGTGGGACAACAAGACCATCGAGTGGTCGGAGCTGGTGGACAAGTGCCGGAATACCGACCGCACCAGCGAGACAGTGGCGGAGTATGCCAAGATGAACAAGACCCTGAAGGCCAGCCGCAAGGACGTGGGCGGATTCGTGGGCGGCCCGCTGAGGGACGGGCGGCGCAAGAACGGGTGCGTCATCAGCCGCTCGGTGGTGACCCTCGACATCGACTTCGCCAACGGCGAGGAGTGGGACGACTGGACCACCGCGCACAACTACGCATCGTTCCTCTACTCCACCCACTCGCACACACCACAGAAGCCCCGCTTCCGACTGGTGGTGCTGCTCGACAGGGAAGTCACGCCCGAGGAGTACGAGCCTATCGCACGATGGGTGGCCGACCAGATAGGCATCGACAAGTTCGACCACACGACCTACGAGCTTCCGAGGCTGTTCTACTGGCCAAGCACCTGCCAGGACGGCGAGTACGTCTTCGAGGAACAGCAGGGCGGGCCGCTTCCGGCCGACTGGGTACTGCTGCAGTACGGCACAAAGGACGAATGGAAGGACGCCAGCTTCTGGAAGTACGGACGGAAAGAGGACAAGTCGATACACAGGGAAATGAAACGCGCGGGCGACCCGTTGGAGAAAAACGGCCAGATAGGCCTTTTCTGTCGCGCCTACGGCATTTGTGAGGCCATAGAGGTATTCTTGTCTGATGTGTATGAGAAAACGGACACAGAGGGCAGATTTACCTACAAGGAGGGGTCTGTGGCGGGCGGACTGGTCACCTACGAGGACAAGTTCGCCTACAGCCACCACGACACCGACCCAGCCAGCAGGCAGCTGTGCAACGCCTTCGACCTCGTGCGCATCCACAAGTTCGGCGACCTCGACGAGGACGACACCTACACGGACGTGACCAAGCGCCCGAGCTACAAGGCGATGGCGGAGTTCTGCGCACACGACAAGGGCGTGGCTGCCCTCTGCCTGAGGGAGCGGAGGGAGAAGGCTCTGGACGACTTCGCCGGTGTGGACGCCAAGGCGCCCGAACTGCTCGACGCGGAGGAGCTGGTCAAGAAGCTGGAGTCGGGCAAGAACGGCGTTGTGTCGTCGGTGAACAACATACTCGCCGTGCTGGGGCTTGACAAGCGTCTGGCGGGACATCTGTGGCACGACGACTTCTCGAGCTACGACTTCGCCGACGCCAACCTGCCGTGGAACCGTCTCGGGCTTACCTGGAGCGACAAGGACGACGCCTGCCTGCGTGTCTACCTGGACATGAACTACGGCATCCAGGGCAAGGAGAAGATCAGCGACTGCCTCGACAAGGTGTTCAGCCAGCACCGCCGCCACCCTGTAAGGGAGTACCTCGACAGCCTGAGGTGGGACGGTGTGGAGCGGCTCGACACCCTCATCGCCTCCTACATCGGGGCGGAGGATAATGAACTGAACCGCGCCATGACGCGCAAGATCTTCACAGCCGCCGTGCGGAGGATCTACGAGCCGGGGTGCAAGTTCGACTACTGCCTCATCCTCAGCGGTGGCGAGGGCATCGGCAAGTCGACGTTCCTGAAGATTATGGGCGGCGACTGGTTCAGCGACTCCATCATCACCACCGAGGGCAAGGAGGGCATGGAGAGCCTGCGCCAGGCATGGATCATCGAGCTGGCGGAGCTGGCCAGCATCAAGCGCAGCGACGTGGAGCAGGTCAAGAACTTCCTCAGCAAGCAGGAGGACATCTACCGGGCCGCCTACGGCAAGCGCACCAACCACTACCCCCGCCAGTGCGTCTTCTTCGGCACGACCAACGAGGTGTCGTTCCTTAAGGGCGACACGGGCAACCGCCGCTTCTGGGTCATTCCGGTGGATGCCGGACTGCGCAAGATTGAGGGCGACCTCTTCGAGCGGCTGAAGGCGGACCGCGACCAACTGTGGGCGGAGGCGGTGGTACGCTACCGACAGGGCGAGAAGCTCTACCTCGATGCCGAGCAGGAGGCGGAGGCGAGAGGCCGACAGTGCGACTACAACGTGGATGTGGACGACCCTGTTCCGGGACTGCTGGACGAGTACCTCGCTATGCGGCTGCCGGCTGACTGGTACACGTGGGACATCGCCCGACGCCGCGCCTTTATGCAGAACCCCGACCCACTGGCGGGTGAGAGCCTCGAACGCACGAAGTTCTACGCTGGCGAGTTCGTTTACGAGCGGCTGGGCATCAACCTCAAAGACAAGGAATACGCCTACGAGATGAAGAAGGTCAACAAGCTCATGCGAGCTAAGGAGGGGTGGAAATACACCACCCTGCGCGTAACTGGGTATGGGCAGCAGAAGATGTGGCAGAGAGATGGGAATATTGCATAAAGTACCACATAAAGTACCACATAAAGTACCACATAAAGTACCACAGAAACAACTGATAATAAGGCCATTAAATTATTTCGGTACTTTGGTACTTAATTCTATTAGCAGAGATATAAATGAAAATAGCGCCTATACGCACACGTGCGGATGCGCACACGCGCGTATAGGGGCTACTATAGAAAAAGATAAACCCAAAGTACCGGCAAAAAGTACCGGCAAAAAGTACCAGCAAAAAGTCACAACCATGGAAACAAGCGAAAAGACAATAGAGCGCTACCTGTGCGACAAGATGGCGAGCATAGGCGGCATAGCGCTGAAGTATACCAGCGACCTGCGGACGGGATACCCCGACCGGCTGTGCCTGCTACCCGACGGGCGGGTATTCTGGGTAGAGCTGAAGAGCAAGGGCAAACACCCGAGGGCCATCCAGTCGATACGCATCAGCGAACTCCGGGAAATGGGCCAGCGCGTGTACGTGGCCGACAGCAAGGAAATGGTGGACCTCATCGTCAGGAAGGAGGTCGGCTGTGAGGTTTGAACCGCACCCCTACCAGACGGACGCCATCCGGTGGGTGTTGGGCCACCCACGGTGTGCCCTGTTCCTCGATATGGGACTCGGCAAGACGGTGAGCACACTCACGGCCCTCTGCCAGCTGATGGACGAGGGTGAGCTGGCCACCACACTGGTGGTAGCACCCAAGAAGGTGGCGGAGAGCACCTGGAGTGCCGAGTGCGCCAAATGGGACCACCTCCGGCACCTGAGGGTGAGCAAGGTGATGGGCACTGCCAAACAGCGGGCCGAGGCACTGGCGGCCGATGCAGACATCTACGTGGTAGGCCGTGACAGCCTCGTGTGGATGGAGACCCACCTGAAGAGGCGCTTTCCCTTCGACGCGCTGGTGCTGGACGAGCTGACGAGCTTCAAGAATCCGCAGGCGCAACGCTTCAAGGTGGTGAAGCGGTGGACCGCACAGGCCGACCGGGTGGTGGGTCTGACCGGAACGCCAACACCGAACAGCCTGCTGGACCTCTGGGCGCAGATGTACTGCATAGACCAGGGCGAGCGCCTCGGCAAGTTCGTCACCAAGTTCCGCACCCAGTACTTCAACAGCGTCCCCATCGGACACGTGGCCACGAAGTACGTCGTCCGCAACGGGTGCGACCGCCAGATACTGAACCGCATAGCCGACATCTGCATGACCATGCAGGCGAAGGACTACCTGCAACTGCCGGCGCTGACCGAGATCACCGAGCGCATCGAGCTGTCCGCACCGCTGATGCGCCAGTACAAGCAGTTCGAGCGGGAGCAGGTGCTTCAGTTCGGCACCGACCCCGAGGTGGTGACCGCCACCAACGCCGCCGCACTGATGAGCAAGCTGAGCCAGTTCGCCAGCGGTTCGGTCTACGACGAGGACCACAACGTGCACACCGTGCACAGCGAGAAGCTCGACCGCCTGTGCGAGATCGTGGAGGAGGCGCACAGCCCCGTCCTGGTCTTCTACCAGTTCCGCCACGAGGTCTACAGCATAACCGCCAAGCTGAATGGGCTGAGGGTCCGCGCCTACGAGGGCGAGGCGGACCTCGCCGACTGGAACGCCGGCCACATCGACGTACTGCTGGCGCATCCGGCATCGACCGCCTACGGGCTGAACATGCAGCAGGGCGGGCACTACATCGTCTGGTACGGAACAGGGTGGAACCTCGAGCAGTACCAGCAGGCGAACGCCCGACTGCACCGCCAGGGGCAGACACACCCCGTGACCGTCTACCGCCTTGTGTGTGCCGGCACTGTTGACGAGATGGCCAACGCCGCCATCGAGCGAAAGAGCGGCGCGCAACAGGGCGTTATCGACGCCTTGAAGACATTAATCAAACAGTATTGTTAATTGACAAATAGCGACAAAAATGGGAAAACAAAAGACCACTACCGCAGACATCGACCATTCGGTCATGTGCTGCAACCGCGACTGCTTCAAGTCGCACTGCGCCCGCAACTGGCGCAACCACAACAACACCGAAGCCGTGAACCTGAACCCCTACGGCGAGTTCAAGTGCCCCGGCTATCTGCCGAAGTTCAGGGCGAAAACGACAAATTTGGGAAAGGAGGGGAAGGTATGAAGATTGAGACGAAATTTAAAGTTGGAGATTTAGTGTATTTTCTCAGAAATGAGAAAATATATAAGGGCTTTATAAATCAAACTTTCATCAATGTTAGGTCTACTGATATTTTGGAAAAGTGTGAGGTTGAATACTTAGACAGGGATAATGAAAAAATAATAGAAGATATTGACGCAGATAGTCTTTTTGAAAACGTAAAAGACCTAGTTGATTATTTGATGTTAGATTTTGAATTACGAGAGAAAGAAAATGAATAAAACAAGACTAGGAGGAGAAGGTATGAGCAAGAACAAGAAGAAAGCCAGAGAACTGGCGGCCCGACTGGTGGGCGAAGACCAGAACCTGCAACCGCTGGTTGACCTACTCGTAGAGATGGCCGAGTGGAAGGAGTCAGAACTAAAGGGCAGGCGCCCGCAACCTAACGCTGGAGGGAAGACAACCATCGACCTCATCCAAGAGTTCATGACCTCGCTGAACCTCCAACCGGGCGACACGGACGACATCAAGGACTCGGCCGCCCTCGTCATTACCGCAAGGCCTACCGACATCCCTAAGGAGAGGGAAGTGAAAGCCTACGGCATGGGCGACCACAAAACTCTGCGGGAAGCCCTTGCGGCAGCGTCAGGATCTGACCGGAGGGTGTTCGGCCTGTTCTGCGAGGTGGTGGGCGAGAATGTGCAGAAGCTCATCAAGGACAAGATGTTCGTGAACGGAATTTTGAACGATTTGGACAAGATGCCATGATGAGGAACGGGATAATGCTGGGCGGCCGCTTTTACGAGCTGGCGGAGACAACAGACGTCAACGAGTGCCGCGGGTGCGCCTTCTGCGAGCGGTGCAACGTGTCGGAAACGACCAGAGAACTGCCATGCTACCTAATGCAGAGGCTGAACCCGAGCCTTACGGCCATCCGCCACCACTTCGAGGAGGTGTTTGAGATTACGGCAAAAAGGGCTGACGAGTTGTGACAAATACCGTCAAAGGCATTTTTGCCCCGAAATAGAGAAACCGCAATCTGCTAAATAACATCGGATTGCGGTTTTCTTTCTTTTCCATTATCGGTTTTTGGCCTAAAAATGCTGTAAAGCATGCCCGAAAATTGCGTTTTTTGGCCCGAAAAGGGTAAATTTCCACAAAAAAAGGAGGGGTTATGCGCTATTTATCAACCGTATTTTTGCTTTTTGCCGCTGTTTTTTCGGCGAATGCGGAATTCACAACCTGCCATTGTGACTGTCACCGTGGCGGGTTGTTCGATGGCTACTGCAATTGGTGCGCGGACTACCACCGTAAAGACGAATGCCACTGTGACTGTCACTCAAATAGAGCAGTCACCTACTGCGCAGACTGCCGGCAATGGCACGAGATGGTGGAGCGGGTAGGGCTGGAAGAAGCTCATGAGGACGCTAAATGCACGCGCCGATTCGAACGGTCCGTACGCCCCCAGCAGAAGAAAACGACACATCGACAGCCTCAACGTAGTAGCTGCCGCTCCGCAGTTCGTCAGCGGCATCGGTGAGCTCTACAACATAGCCGGCATCGCAGAACGGCACTAACCATC
>DGTD01000117.1 GCA_002396385.1 Bacteroidales bacterium UBA4345 | reverse complement strand
GCCAAGAAGAAGTGGTCGCCACAACCCGGACACCAACGTGGTTGTCCTTTCTTATAGTCTTTTGCTGTATATTCGCTCATAACTTTTGTCTTTAATTCGGGGGGTTATTACTTTGAGATAAGCTTGTTGAAGGCTTCTACCAATTCGCTCACTACGAATGGCTGACCCTTTACTTCGTTGTATTGTGCAGGTACGAAGCCGTCGACCTTCATGCGCAGGAATGCGGCGAACTGGCCGAGGTTCTGTTCTGCTACTACTACCTTCTTGTACTTCTTCAAAACAGCGGCTGTGTTCTTTGGAAGTGGGTTGATGTAGGTGAAGTGTGCCAAGGCAACTTTCTTGCCTGCGGCTCTCATCTCGTCCATGGCTGCGTGCAAGTGGCCGTAGGTACCACCGAAGCCGACAATCAGAAGGTCTGCGTCGTCTGCGTCGCCCTCTACCTTTACGTCTGGTACAGGAATCTTGTCGATCTTGCTCTGGCGCAGGCGGCACATCAAGTCGTGGTTTTCTGGGTTCGTCGAAATGGCACCGGTCTTGCTGTCTTTCTCCAAACCTCCGAGAATGTGGGTAAAGCCCTCACGGCCTGGAACGGCCCAGTAGCGGACATCTTCCGAGTTTCTCATATATGGAGTCCATGTACCCTTCATTTCTTCTGGTACGTATGGAGGGTTGATGGCTGGGTAGTCTGCAAGGTTTGGCAACTTGAAGGCGCCTGAACCGTTGGCAATGTAGGCGTCGCTCATGAACACGACTGGAGTCATGTGCTCGAGGGCCATCTTACATGCTGCGTAGGCTGAGTCGAAACAGTCGGTCGGACTGGTTGCCGCGATAACTGGCATTGGGGTTTCGCCGTTTCGGCCGAACAATACCTGCAACAAGTCGGTCTGTTCGCTCTTGGTTGGAAGACCTGTTGCTGGTCCGCCACGCTGTACGTCGATAACGACGAGTGGCAACTCCATGATGACCGCTAGGTTCATAGCCTCTGACTTCAAACAGATACCAGGGCCTGAGGTTGAAGTGGCGGCCAGCGCGCCGGCGAACGATGCGCCAAGGGCCGATGCACAACCTGCAATCTCGTCTTCACACTGTACGGTGGTTACACCCAGCGATTTGTGCTTCGACAACTCGTGGAGTACGTCGGTTGCTGGGGTGATAGGGTAGGAACCCAAGTACAGGCGGAGGCCGGCTTTCTCGGCTGCGGCTATCAAACCGTAGGCGGTTGCCTTGTTACCGGTGATGTCCATATAGCGGCCTGGCTCTTTGCTCTTGGTCTCGATTCTATATACGTTGGCGGCTGAACTGTGGGTGTTGGCACCGAAGTCGTAACCGGCCTGGATAACCTTGATGTTGGCTTCTGCTACGCCTGGCTTCTTTGCGAACTTCTCTTTCAAGAAGTTGAACGCAATGCTCAAGTCGCGGTCGAACAGGTAGCATACCAAACCGAGGGCAAACATGTTACGGCATTTCAAAATTGACTTGACGTCCATTCCGCTGTCTGCCAAACAGTCTTTCACCATCTGTGTAATGCTGCACGCAATCACACGGTCCTTGTCGATGCCCATTTCTGCCAATGGGTCTTCGGTCGCGAATTGTGCCTTTTCAAGGTCACCTTTCTGGAAACTGTCTGTGTCGATAATGATGGTTGCGTTTGGCTTCGCATACTTGTACTGGGTCTTCAACGCTGCTGCGTTCATTGCTACCAATACGTCGCACAAGTCTCCAGGGGTGTATACCTTTTCTGCACCAATGTGTACCTGGAAACCCGATACTCCGGTCAGTGAACCCTGTGGAGCACGGATGTCTGCGGGGTAGTCTGGAAATGTGCTGATGCTGTTACCTACCGTAGCTGAAATGGTTGAGAAGATGTTTCCGGCAAGCTGCATTCCGTCGCCGGAGTCTCCTGAGAATCGAACGGCTACTTGGTCCAAATTCTCGATTTTTACGTCGTTAGCCATAACTCTGTTTATAGTTTTTTACAGATTTGTTTCTTTTTACTGCAAAGTTAGGCATTTATATGCTTTAAAACAAAAATATACACTGTACGTTCGCTTTTTAAGGCCTTTTTTATTCCTGTTTTTGCATATTTATGTGCGTTTGCAGTTCTGTTTTGTAGAATTTTGTCAGTTTTTCTTTCTGTTTGTTGTCTTTTTGATATATATGGGTCGCCCTTGTGACTGTTTTATTGCTCTTTTTTGTAGAAAAGTGGATTATTGCCACTTTTTTTGAATTTATGCAGTTTTTCTTTCTGCTTTAGTTCCGAGACTTCTCTTTGTCTTATATGTTAATGTTACATTTTACAAGTTGAACTTAGGTGCTTTGGAGAAATTTATTCTTTTTTTGAAACTACTGCTCTCACGAGTTCTCCGCTGTAACGGAATTGGCTTAATGGAGAAATATCTTTTCTTCCATCACTTAGTATTCCGCAGTATGCTTTCCCGATATTATCCTCGTCAAGAGTTGACGACCAATAGTAACAGACATATCTGCTGACTTTAGCTTCGAGAGCGCTCATCATAAATGGGAAAAATATTGTATAGCCGTTTATTTTAGACGTTCCTATGCAACCTCTAGCGTTTGTGTCTTTAAAATGGTCCGTCCACTTCCATTCACAACTTTCCATCAACTCTTCTAGTTCTGCTTTTGTTGGCATACGCCAGTCCGGTCCCCAGTTGGCTGTGGCGGCATCATCTTCGGCCTCTAGTACTCTTTCATTCCCGTAGTACTTGGTAAGAGTATAGATGTTGAAAATTTCGAGCCCTGAAGGATTTTCTGTTAAAGTGTCTAAAGAGTTCCACTTGTAAGTGTTTTTTCTATAGTAGGGTTTCGATTTTGTTTCGCCCCAAGCGAAATAATTGCCAGATTCAGATGGTTTAGAAGCTCCCACATTGTAGGTTGCCCATAGGGTTCTACTTTTTAGTCCAAGGTCAACGTAAGTGTGTTCTCCAATTAATCCGTTTACAATGACTCCTTGTTCTTTGCTCCTTACAATATCTATTGTTGCTTTGTTTGTATCTGTCTTGGAATCGTCATCTTCGTTCCCACATGCGGTGAACAAACATGTTGAAATACACACGACATACAGAATACTTTTTGTTAGTGCAGTTCCCTTTTTCATTTGGTTGATAATTTTTTATATAGTTACTGAATTTTTCTATTCTATCTTTATTACTTTCAGTTTCCCCTCTTCTTGTTTGAATTCAATGTGGTAGTCGCTGAACTCGAACGAGTAGGTTTTGTCTTTCTCGTGTTGGTAGGCTGGCACAGGGTTCTGTTCCAGTATTTCAATTAGGGCCTGGCGTTTGCCCTCTGCCACTTTGGCTAGCTCGCCCTCGGGTATCTCTACCGCTATACGGCTGTCGGGGCAGGTAAATACGCCGCTGTTGGCGTTTGGACGGGCGTCGGCGTATGTAATGTAGGGTTTTATGTCGTATATCGGTGTCCCGTCGAGTAGGTCCGCTCCTCTCACTTTTACTATTGGTCCCCGTTTCTCGTCTATTTCCACTCCGGACAGCTCTACACACGACAAGCCTATCGGGTTCGGGCGGTAGGGCGAGCGGGTGGCAAACACGCCGAGGCGTTTGTTCCCGCCAAGGCGGGGCGGACGTACCGTCGCGGTCCATTTGTCGCGCTGTACCTCGCTGAACCCCCACAGTAGCCAGATGTGGCTCACTTCGCTCAGGCCGCGCACTAGGTCTGGATTGCGGAACTCGGGTTCGAACACAATTTCTCCTTCCAGTGTGTTGGCCAATCCACTTTGGCGTGGAATGCCGAATTTCACGGGAAAGTCGGTGTGTATGCGGCCCACTACTTTCAGCAGCATGTCGTTTGCAGGCGTCGCCTTATGTTGTCTCTGTTTCTTTTCGCTCATTTTATAACCTGTTGGCAGAACATCAGTGGCTTCTCACAAAATGTCCTTCTGGCATATCAGGAAAGCAGCGGTCGTCGCCCAGTTCCTCGTCAAATGCCGTCTCTTGTTCTTTGCAGTATTTCTCGTAGTCGGTCAGTTCCTTTTCCTTGGGCTGTTCCATTGACTGGTATTTCTCCCGTACCTTTTTCGGCAGTTTGTCAAACACTAGCTGGTACGACTGGTCAATCCACTCTCTTAGTTGGTCGTCATCAAAATGGCCTTCAATCAGAATGTCGCTCCAGTGGGTCTTGTTCAGGTGCCACGACGGGGTGATGGCTGCGTATTTGTCGCGCAGTTCAATGGCGTAGTCGGGTGGTAGTTTTACGGCCATGCGGGGGGCATCGTATTCAAGTGGCAGGTGCAGGAATATCTTTCCTTCTATGCGGAACACCACCATGTCGTCGCCATAGGGCGAGTCTTCGGTTACGCCGGGCAGTGTCAGGCAGTAGTTGCGTACATCCTCAATATTCATGTTTTGTCCTTATTAGGTTATTGGCATTTCCTGTCTCTATGTTGGAAAGTTCACATATTCGTTTCTCATAGAAACGCTGTTTCCTGTTGTGGAAATACTTTTGTTTGTTCAGCAAATATAAGTCTTTTTCTCTTTCCTCTTGTCTTTGCTGCAAAGAAAAAGGAACGCTGTTTCCAACGCCCCTTTTTGCTGTAGTTCTATTATTTGTAGTTTAGTCCAATTCTTGGTTTATTAGGTTTGTTCATTACAAATATAGTATTTTGTATTAAACGTTTGCGTATTAACCGTTGTGTTTTACAACATAAAAACGATTTTTTTCTCCTACTTACCTAAAATTTTCTTGTTATGGTCGCATAAGTGGACTATATGGATGTTGCCGCATTTGTCCACTTTTACTAATGCGTATTTTGCCTGGCTGTAGATGCTGCCTGTGCCTTCTTGAAAAAAATAGGAGTGGTTGCTTAACCTTATTCTTCCATTTCTACCATGGTGTCCGGCAGTGTATTTCAGGGCTACTTCCCCGTCATTTACCGGCTTTACCTCGTCTTGCAGACGAATCAGCTGTTCTTTGTCTACGCCCACAATGGCGTAACCTTTTTCTTTTTCGTTTCTTTTGTTTATCTCGTTGCACAAACTGTAGTTGAGTTCCATATAGTCGCCTTGCATGATGGAACGTGGGTCAACTGGGCGGAGTTGTAGATAGATTTCCGGTCCATTGCTTATCACTTGCTCGTTTTTTACCAGGAGCAATCCGAAGAAGACCAACACTGCTGCCAGATTGAGTGAAAGTGCGGTTGTTTTCCAGTTTTTCATCTGCTCGTGCGTTTTAAATAGTAGAACAATAAGAGAAGGAGGGTGCCGCTGACCATTAGTGATACCGATTTGTAAATCAGCAGCATGTTTGTGTTGTAATAGAAAGACACTAGGGCGTACAAGAGGTAGACAACGCTCATTATGAACCCTCTCCGGTCCGATAATTTGAACGACAAAGTCAGTGCCAAAATGGCCAGGGCTATCTGGGCGTCGACGGCTGTTGCTATTCCTGTCAGTACAATAAGGACTGTGCCTATGTAAAGGTTTTGTCCGTTTCCTTTGCTGTGTTGGCGGAGTAGGTATACACCCAGCGCACAGACCATTAATGCGAGTATTATTCCTATAGCTTCGTAGTTGTTGGTGCCCTCGTATTGCTTATGTGTGGATGTGTATAAAACTGAGGTCGACAACATCGCGAACAGTAGGGTGCCAAAGCGGATGGTGCTCAGACATTCGCCTACGAATGGCAACGCTTTTAACTTGGTGCTGTATGCGTCGGTCATGCAGTACGCAATTATATAGCCGATGGCTGTTATTGAGGTTAGAATTCTAGGTTCGCCGGTAAAGGGCAGAAGCCCGATGACAATAAACAGCGATAACTGTCGCAAATCTTTTGATCCTGCCAACACGGTTGTCGCTGCCGATGCTCCTATAATTATCAATAATGGTCCCGTTATGTTTGAACCAAGGCCGCCGAATCCGATTCCTATGCAGGTCAGTGCTGTTAAAAACACCGGATGGGTGACCCCGTACTGTATGGTTTGAGAGTCGGACCGTGACATGAAGAAGCTTATTCCTAAGGCACTAAGGCCGTATACGACGAACATTAATTCTTCTCTAAAAGTCAAGCCTATCAAACAGGTTATTAATATGGCGGAAACAAGTCCTGCCACTGTCAACAAGGCTTTCAGACCGAGCGATAGTTGGGGGTTGGTGCTTTGGTGTTCCATTTGAGTGTTATTTTTTGGAGAAGAGCTTCCGTGTCTGCGTTACTGCCAGAGCGATCAGGAATAGACCGGTGAATGATAGGAAGGTTGCTATAAATAATGTGCCTGAGAGCTCTTGAAAAGATTTTAGTGTAAGTGTTACCTGTATATCTACAACTAAAAACAATAGCAAGACCAGTCCTAAGGTGAAAACCGACAGGTTTTGTTCTTTCCAGCCATATACGATTGCTGTTGCCAATACCAGTAGGGTCGTTATGGACAGTGAGAGAATTTTTGATTCGGTCGATAACAATATACAAAAAACTACGCTGATGGTTGCGGCCGCTATAAACAAAACATTTATGAACCACTTTGGGGTCGGTGCTCTTTTCAATGCTTTGGGTAATAGCCAGAATGCGCATATAAACGCCAGGCACACCAGTGCGTCGACGAAATACTGGTCTGTGTATGACGATCCTAACTGTATACCTGCTAAGATGGTGGCGGTTAGGGTTGTGGCGAAAAAAAGCAACCACAGCGGAGGAAAGTTGGCGATAAATACCCATACCGCTATGCAGACGCTCCACGATAGGAATAGCAGATAGACGTCTGCTCCCGTTTGGTAGATTTGTCCTGTTAATGCCAGAAAAACTCCGACCAGCACACTCATTGATGTGATGCTCACTTGGTGCGCCAGTTTGTGCTTCCTTGTGGCGAGCGCGGCGCCGAAGGTGGCTAGTAGTAGCATTCCTACAAGTCCCAACTTTGTGAACCGGTGCAAGTGGTCCCAGTTATAGGCAAAGAAGGATACAATACCTGACAATAGGAACCCTGTCCCTATAACTAGTAGGGCCGATTGTACAAAACTCAGCCAGGACTCTCTTGTTGGGGCAACTCCGTCTCGCATTTGTTGAAACGGGTTCTGGTCAATTGGGTTTATCATAGTCGTTCTTTTCTTCGTTTATTACAAATGTAGATATAATTTTCTGATAAATAATCTTGGATTACAGAATCCTTGTTTTTCACACTTTGGCCTTGTTGTGTTTTGTTTTTCCTGCCGTTATGCCGTAATTTCGCAATAAAATCATTTAAATGGTATGCCTAAAAAGTACACTACGGTTATTTTCGACCTCGACGGTACGCTGATGGACACGTTGGCCGACTTGGCTGCCAGCACTAATTACGCCTTGTCGGAAATGGGTTTCCCCACTCGTTCTGTCGACGAGGTGCGTGCCTTTGTCGGCAACGGAGTGCGCAAACTGGTTGAAAGGGCTGTGCCTGCTGGCGTTGGCGCTGTCTGTGTCGACGAGGTGCTGGCGCTGTTCCGCTCGCATTACGCCCTGCATTGTAAGGACCATTCTGCTCCTTACGAGGGAATTCTTGAAGCGTTGGCCGGGTTGTCACGTATGGACTTTAAGATGGCTATTGTCTCTAACAAGCCCGATAGTGAGGTCAAACAGTTGAACAATGAGTTTTTCTCCCATTATATTGACGTGGCTGTGGGCGAGAACGAACTGGCGGGTATTCCTAAAAAGCCTTCTCCCGATATGCTTGATGCCGCTGTGCGGCTGTTAGGCTCCAATAAGGTCGACTGCCTCTACGTGGGCGACTCTGATGTCGACATCCTTACCGCACGCAATGCCGGGGTCGACTGCCTTTCGGTGACTTGGGGGTTCCGTTCTGCCGATTTTTTGAAGCGACATGGTGCTCAACACTTGATTGAACGCCCTTCTCAGTTGCTCGATTTCTTAAACTAAACGTCTTTTTATCTATATGCGTATTATTGTTTTTTATGTTGTCTTTGTTTCCTGTCTGTTGTTGCCGGGTTGGGCTGTTTCGCAGAATGCGCCGCGCAAAATGAAGTATTCGGCTTCGGCTGGTGCGTCGCTTTATTCGGGTAACGTCGATAAACTTGACCTCAAATCTGCTGCCGGTATTCTCCGGAAAGACAGTGTCGTCGCTTTTGACTTGAATGGTAAGTTCGTTTACAGCCGGTCCGATGGCGAGGAGAACAACCGGGGATTGGAAACCGTCGGCAAACTCGATTTCTTCCAGTACAACACCTGGTCGCCTTTTGTGGCGGTCGAGTGCAAGGCCAACCGGTATAAGGGTTACGATTATATCTTGAGTGCTCTGGCCGGTGGTAAGTACCGTATCTATCACGAGGACGGCATCTCCGACTATTCGGTCAGCCTTGCCTTTATGTTCGACAGGGCAAAATATACCCCTGTCAGCTCTCGATTGTCGTCGCGCAACTATCGTCTCTCGTTCCGCCCCAAGGCGGTGCAGAAGCTGGGGACGGTCCTCACCCTGAAAGATATTTTCTACTACCAACCGTCGGTCCGCGACCTTAACGATTATGTGTTGATGAATTTGCTTATGGCCGAGTGCCGCATTTCTTCCTATCTGTTTATGTGTGTCGGCTATGAGTATGAATACCGTAGCGAAACTCCGTCCGACGATTTTAAGCACCACGACACCTCGCTCGATGTGTCGCTGAAATTTGTTTACTGACGCTGTTGAAGCCACATTGCAGTACCATATTTGCGGTAAATCGCACCAAGTGGACAAGGTATGTGTTTTTTTCTTTGGCACATTTTTTGTACCTTTATGTTCAAAGGGAATAATCCCATAAAACTCATAAACTTCACAATTATGAATAAGAACCTTCTCATAGCGATCCTTTCTGCCGGCATGGTGGTTTGTTCATCGGCCGAAGCCTTCGCGCAGCGAGGCTCTTTGCAGAACAGCAGCAAGGCTACCGACACCCGTGGCACTTCCAGGTCCAGCAGTAGCGGTGTTTCCACTCCTTCTGCTCCTGAAAATACTATGAATAGCGTCTCTGCGGCACCTGCTCCCGCTAAACCGGCTGCTCCTGCACGTAACAACAATACTGCGGTCCGTAACAATCCCGCTTCTGGTCGTCCTGTGCTTCACCCTAAGGGCAGAGAGGCACAGACTGCTACTTTCAACAAGAAACTGCCCCCTAAGAAGGTGAGACCAAGCGAGAACTATCATAAGATGGAACGCCGTGGTGAGGTGGTATCAAAACGTCGTGCTACTCACAATTCACAGATTCTGAGGCACAATAACCACGACTACTATTATAAAAATGGGGTGTTCTACCATTACCACAACAACCAGTACGTGGTTTCACGTCCGCCTGTGGGTGTACATGTTCGTGCCATACCAACTCCGCGTATCATCGTCCTCCACAATGTGCGTTACTATTACTACTATGGCGCCTACTATACCATGGTTGCTCCTAACGACTATGTGGTTGTTCAGGCTCCGGTTGGTGCTGTAGTGGAAAGTATTCCTGAAGGATACGAGAAGTTGATTATCAATGGCGAAACCTATTACATTGTCGATGGCGTACAGTACAAGGCGGTCGTTTACGATGGTGAAATCTGGTACGAGGTGATTAAGATTCTCGACTAATTCTCAATCCTTTCTTATAATCACAAAAAGCCGCACATTGTTGCGGCTTTTTTTATGGGCTAGTCATCTTCTAGTTCCCACCATTTCCGTAGCACCACCAGTTCGGGGTGTTCGGTGCTTTGCCAAAACCAATGTTCGTGGTTACCTGCAAGTTCATTGAATGAACCGAAGGAGCGTAGGGTGGCGTCAAGTGTCTCTGTGGTGGTGGCCCGGCTTGGTGCGAAAAGCAGGTCTTCATACTCCTGCTCCTCTAGGGGTTTGGCATAAAAACGTGCCAATTTTTTAGGCGTATAGGTCAAAATGCAGGCTG
>DGTD01000092.1 GCA_002396385.1 Bacteroidales bacterium UBA4345 | reverse complement strand
AGGAAGAGGAGGAAATTAAGGAAAGGGGCATCCTGCGTGTAACGGAATTCGTTACTGTAAGCGATGTTGCCAGCATGATGGATGTGCCTGTTGTGGAGGTTATTTCCAAATGTATGCAGCTTGGTCAGATGGTGTCTATCAACCAGCGTCTCGATGCTGAAACCATTAACTTGGTTGCCAGCGAGTTCGGTTTCACTACCGAATATGTTTCGGCTGAGGTGGCCGAGGCTATTCAGGAAGAGGAAGACAAACCGGAAGATTTGATCAGCCGTCCGCCAGTTGTTACCGTCATGGGACACGTTGACCATGGTAAAACTTCGTTGCTCGACTATATTCGTAATACCAATGTCATTGCCGGTGAAGCGGGTGGTATAACCCAACATATTGGTGCTTATCACGTTACTCTCGCAAGCGGCCAGCAGATTACGTTCTTGGATACACCTGGTCACGAGGCGTTTACCGCTATGCGTGCCCGTGGTGCGCAGGTGGCCGACGTGGCTATCATTATTGTGGCTGCCGACGACGATGTGATGCCGCAGACTGTTGAGGCTATCAACCATGCCTCTAATGCGGGCATCCCTATTGTGTTCGCTATCAATAAAATCGATAAACCTACTGCAAACCCCGATAAGATTAAGGAGTCGTTGGCTGCTATGAACTACCTGGTGGAAGACTGGGGTGGTAAATACCAGTGCCAGGCCATTGCAGCTAAAAAGGGTACTGGCGTTGACGAACTGATGGAGAAGGTGCTCCTCGAGGCTGAAATGCTCGATTTGAAGGCCAACCCTAACCGTAAGGCTTCGGGTATCATCATCGAGTCGCAGTTGGAAAAGGGTCGTGGCTATACTTCAACCGTCTTGGTGAACAATGGTACGCTCCGTGTGGGCGATATCATGGTGGCCGGTACCAACTATGGTAAGGTGAAGGCTATGTATAACGAGCGTAACCAGAAAGTGCAGGAAGTCCGTCCTGGCCAGCCTGCCCTGATTCTCGGCTTGAATGGCGCTCCTCAGGCGGGTGACAAGTTCAACATTATGGATACCGACCAGGAAGCGCGTGAAATCGCTTCTAAACGCGAACAGTTGCAGCGCGAGCAGGCTACCCGTACAAGCAGTATGCTTACGCTCGACGAGGTGGGACGCCGTATCGCTTTGGGTGAGTTCCATGAACTGAAGATTATTATCAAGGCCGACGTTGACGGTACTGTTGAGGCTCTGACCGATTCGTTGCAGAAACTGTCTACTCCTGAAATCGAAGTTCAGATTATACATAAGGCCGTGGGTCAGATCTCTGAGTCTGATGTGATGCTGGCTGCCGCTTCCGATGCTATTATCGTGGGCTTCCAGGTACGTCCTTCTCAGGCTGCCCGCAAGATGGCTGAAAAGGAAAAGGTCGATATTCGTCTTTACTCTATTGTGTACGATGCTATCGAACAGATTCGCGACGCTATGGAAGGTATGTTGAAGCCTGAAGTTAAGGAAGAGGTTACTGGTAACTGTGAGGTCCAGAATGTCTTCAAGATTTCGAAGGTGGGTACCATTGCCGGATGTATGGTTACCGAAGGTAAAATCAGACGTACTAGTAAAGTCCGCATCATCCGCGAGGGTATCGTTATCCATACTGGTGTCCTCGAGTCGCTCAAACGTTTCAAGGACGATGCCAAGGAAGTGGTTATGGGCTTGGAATGCGGCTTGAACGTGGCCAATTACAACGATATTCAGGTTGGTGATATTATTGAGGCGTTCGACGAGAAGGAAGTTGCGCGTAAACTCGATAAGAAGTAAGTATTTTATTCTTATAACTGCAAAAAGAGGGCATTCCTTATTCGGAGTGCCCTCTTTTGTCATGTAGTGTGGCCGTATGCGTCTGGTCTTGCTCCCTGCGGGTGGTGTGTGACTCCTTTTTTGGGTTATTAGCACTTGTCGGGTTAAGCGGTTGCCGGTTGGTTTGTCTTTTTCGGCCGGTTTGTGTTAACTTTGTTGGGAAAAAATTGAGAAATGAAGAAAAAGGGGAATTATAAGAAGGTGGTGGCCCGTGTCGTCTTCGCACTGGTGGCGCTGGTGGCGTTTGTTTTGTGCCTTGTCGCCTTCAAGGGGGGTGATGTGGCCAAAAAATATATAGAGGAACATGATAGGGAACTGCTTGGACGCGAAGTGGTGGTCGGTGACATCGATGTCAGCTTGCTCCATAGTGCGGTCACCGTCGGTGGCGTTGTGGTGAAGGAACAGGACAATGCAACCGACTTCTTCAGGTTCGATACGCTTTTTGTGGATATCAATCTGTTCGACTTGCTCGCTCGAAAGGTCAGTTTGCAGCACATCCATCTGGTTGGGGCCGGTGTGAATGTCCTACAGCGCGATTCTGTCTTCAATTTTTCCGATATTATCGCCCACTTCTCGAAAACCGATACAGTGGAGGGTGAAAAAGAAGCGTCTGAACCGTCTCAATGGGAGGTCGGCTTGTCCGATATCCAGTTACGGCATTGTAACGCCTTATACAAAGATTTGAGTCTGAAATCTGAATTTGACTTGAAAGATATCAATCTGGTGATTCCTGGTGTCTATTTTTCCGACAAGTCTACCGATGTGGGGCTTAACCTCTATTTCCCTAAGGGCGGCAAGCTGCATGCCCAGATGATGTACGACATCGCTTCTTCCAACTTCCAGATTGATGCGCAAATTACCGATTTCAATATTAGTTGCGTCGAACCTTATATGCGCCAGGGGGTCCGTGTCGGACAGGTGCGGGGCTTGCTCGACACGAAAGCCACCATGAAGGGTAACTTTAACCATATTATGAATTTTACGCTCAGTGGAACCTCTTCCCTGCGTAATGTCTTTGTCTCCGACGATAAGGGACGACTTGTCTTGTCGGCGGACAAGACTTCTGCCGAGTTGGTCCGCTTGAACCTGATGGACAATGAAATACACCTGGGCCTGATTGACGGTGAGGGTATTGCTTCCCAGTTCCTTATCGATAAAGATGGAAATGACAACATCTCCTATTTCTCTACTTCGCCTGAGGCTGTTGCCAGAAGGGAACGGCGTGACTCTATTGCCGAATCTTTGCCCGACTCTGTCAGGAATGCGCAAAGGGGGAATGGTAAACAGTTGGTGTTCAAGATCGACAGGGTGGATATGCGGAATATGAGTATGCATATGTCCGATGAAAGTCTGTCTGAAACGTTTAACTATGATGCGGCCAACTTCTGCGTCCGTGCTGAAAATATCTCGTTCGATCGTGCTAACGATGTCTCGGTTTCAGGCCGTTTGGGAAAAACGGGGTCGGTCAGTGCCCGTTGGAGGGGGAGTCTGAACGATTGGTCCAACCAGAATGTCATGGTGACGCTGACAAATGTCGATTTGACGGA
Source organism: Bacteroidales bacterium UBA4345 (assembly GCA_002396385.1). GTDB lineage: Bacteria > Bacteroidota > Bacteroidia > Bacteroidales > Paludibacteraceae > Physcocola. The sequence goes on along the minus strand of DGTD01000092.1, from coordinate 19,376 downwards.
GTTCTCTCCTTATTTCGCCCCGGTTTTTGCTTACCGTATCACTGGCGGCAATATGTCGCTGGTGAGCCAGAATGTGGTTGAAAACAATAGTCTGAGGGGCACGAACCAGTTGTCGGTGATGAACTGTATGGTCGAAAAAGACAAGTCGGTGGAAAACCCCGAGTTCAAAGTCCCTTTGAAAACGGCCTTGTATGTGGTGAAAGACAAAAACGGGAAAATTGATATCGATCTGCCTGTCGCCGGTAGTATCGACTCTCCTGAATTCTCTTATAGGAAGATTATCCTGGCCACGTTGAAGAATTTCCTGGTTAAAGTGGGCCAGTCGCCTTTCAAATCTATGGCTAAGGCTTTCGGGGCTGCCGGTAGTGTCGACGAAATGCCGTTTGACCCTACTTCGGCCTCGTTGAGTGTGGAAACTTACGAACAGTTGAACAAGGTGGTTGGAATGTTGGGGCAGAAACCGGAACTGAAAGCGCGCCTCATACAAAAAATCAATATGGGCGATGCTGTCGCCGATATGGCGTTTGTGCAGTTGAAAACCGCTTGCTTCTTGAAACAACACCCCGGTAAGTCGGCCGAAAACCTTGAAATCATCGACCGGAACGATATCGCAAAAATGAGTGATAAAGATTCTGCCTTTGTGGCCTATGTGGCTACTGTAAGCAATACGGGGGAAACAAATCCGCACAAGGTGGCGTCTGCTGTTTATGCCGCTTCTGCGCGGCAAGAGGTCGATAAACTGGCCCAGGCGCGTGCTGCTGCCATCCGTGACTATTTGAACCAGCAGTTGGGCGATCTGGCTGCGAATGTCGATGTCATAACCCCAGAGGGAGAGTCGGAGGAGTATAAAGGAAAAACACTGTTGAAACTCGACTTGGTGGCCGAATAGGTGGCTCGTTCACACCTTTTTCTTCTTGCCAAGTATCCACGGAACATAGCGTAGTATGAAAATGACGAGCGGATACAGCGAAAAAATGGAGAAGAGCCCGATTGGTATCTTGTAGAGCGGATGCCCCTCTAAATAGCCTTCGGTCTGCAACAGGTGGTCAACGAGGACTTTTGTTACTCCTATCACATAACAGTGCACTGCCAGCAGTATGATGGTGTTGCCCCCCATGTCGCTTATCCATTGGTAGTGCGTGCAGTTTCTGTCTATCCATTCGGCTCCGGTAATTATAACACGCACCCACGCATAGGTGAATACCATAATAAACGGACTCAGTGCCAGCAAATAGGGGGTGGAGTCGTATTCAAGCACCGTAAACAGTACTATACCCACAATGCAGAGCAGTATGACTGCGGCAAAGGGAATGCGTCCGAACACCTCGTTGTTCCTGCGGTAGGCTGCTCCTAGGGCATATACCGGCAGGTAGAGCAGGGCCTGGTGAAACTCCCAGAAGTGTGGAATTGGCAGAACCGACGACACACAACCCATAACCAGGCAAACGGGGAAAAGCCAGTTTGCGGGAAGGTGTTCCCTTAATATGAAATAGAGTGGCTGTATAACGAAAAGGGCTATCACATACCACATAGGGGCTATTATAGTGTCGAGCTGGCCGGTGGCCAACTCTATCAGCGGGGTATACCACGCTATGCTGTCGTCGTTTGCCAGTGCCTTGCCGCCCAGCAACCAAAGAATGTAAAAGAAAAAGAAGAAACAGAGCGTCGGACGTAGCAGGGTCCGGCACTTCCGGCTGAAGTAGTCGGATAAGAGTTTCGATGCGGCGCTGTTGAAACAGTAGCCCGATAAAAAGAACGACGGCGTGATGACCAGGTAGTGGTTCCAATCGTGGAATATCTCGCCCAGTTTGGGCGGAACGTGGTTGATTGCCACGGTTATGATGATGAACAGCCGGCACAGGTCTATCCAGTATATTCTTTGTTTTGTGACTTCCATTCCTCTTAATTATGAAGTTCTGCTACCACGTATTCTGAATTTGAACCGATGCGGAATTTTCCGCCCCAGATGCCGATGCCCGAACTGATGTAGTAACGGGTGTTCCCGCGTTTCCATTCTCCGTATCCGCATTCGTAAATGCCATCCACTATCAGGTTAATGGGCCATACCTGCCCTTTGTGGGTGTGCCCGCTGAACTGGAAGTCGATGTGGTTCTCTTCCGCCTCTTCCAAGTGGAAGGGCTGGTGGTTGAGTACTATGGAGTACAGGCTGTCGGTAGGTTGCCCCTTTATCAGTTCTGTTATGCTTTTACGTCTGCGGTTCGTGAAGTCGTCACGGCCAATCAGGCATACTCCTAGTTCAGGCAAGACCGCAGTCTCATCAATAAGCAGGTTTATGCCGGCTGTCTTGTAGAAGTTGTCGGCGTTGTTTTTTCCGCCAAGAAACTCGTGGTTGCCCAGGCAGGCGTATATGGGTGCCTTAATCCGGTGGAACTCTTCTGCCACATGCTGCTCCAGTAGCGGAACAGTGTTAAAGTCAACCACGTCTCCGCCCAGCAGCACCAGGTCGGGCTCCTCTTTGTTGATAAGGTCGACCCATTTGGCAAATTCAGCACGCTCGTTGTGGTAGCCCAGGTGAAGGTCGCTCAGCATAACCAGTTTCAAAGGCCTTTTTAACGGCTTCGTGCTCGTCAGGTCAATGGTCTCACGGTATTTGTGGTGGTAATGGATGTTGCCGCCTATGAAGAGGACCAGCATCAGGCTGGTAACGCCAATGCTTCCAGCAAGACTGTTGTTTACAAAGTCTTTCGGTAAGATGTGGACGCACCTTAGAATGTCGATGGCGACAAATATCATAAACAGGTAGAGCAAAAAGAAGAGGGTAGATGTTCCCACCTCGTAGATGATTTTTGTTACTGTAAAGCCTCCCAATCTTGTGTTGGTGAAGCCGGCGCCAAAGAAGACGAACATCGAAAGCAGGGCGAGGTTGTAGAGTAGGGTCGCTGCTGTTTTCCACATATTGCCGACCGGTAATATATGCCATATGCGGTATGACACGTATACTTGTGCTGAAATGGCAAATAGTACGATAAGAATTGGTATCAGTAATTTCATTGCTTGGCGTTAATTACACAAAATTAGTTATTTTCAAACTTTTTTGTAGTATCGCACTTTTTCTGTTTTTTCAAAAAAACTTGTGTGGGGAAGGGGAAATATCTTTTAGATTTGAGCAGCTTTTCTTTTATATTAGAAAATAGTCATTTATTTTCGCTAAAGTTTAGACTCAATTTCGAATACATAAAATGGCCAAAAAACAGACTCAAGCGCAGCAAGTAATAGAAACTCTGCGAAAGAATGGGGGGTATGCAACCCTTGGAGACCTCTATCGTCTTGTCGATACTTCTATGTGGGCAACAAAAACACCTAATGAGTCTATCCGTCGAATTGTCCAAAATGAAAAAAGTATATTCCGGATTCAGCCAGGTTTGTGGGCACTTGAGGATTTCCGCTCCGAGGTTCTTCATAAATTCAATATTGAGTCTAATGACGAAAAGAATGAAGAATTGTTCTCGCATGGTTATTTTCAGGGTCTGATAGTCGAAATAGGAAATATGAAGAGTTTTTCTACGTATGTTCCTGCACAAGATCAAAACCGGAAATTTCTTGAAAAAAGGTTGATAGACGTCTGTTCCACAGTCAAAATTCCTCCGTTCTCTTACGAAAATTTGACGGATCGTGCGAAAACCATTGACGTTATATGGTTTAACGAGCGAAGGATGCCTAATAGTTTCTTTGAGGTTGAGCATTCTACCGATATTCAGAATTCGGTCACAAAGTTCTGTGACCTTCAAGACTTTAATGCACGCTTGTTTATTGTTGCTCCGCAAAACAGACGAGAACAATTCCGAAAAGTGATGGCGAGAACTGCCTTCAAGGAGGTCGCTAATAGGGTCAAATTCTGTTCTTACGATGAAATATCACAACAATATGAAATGATGTGTGGTCTTAAAAAATTAGAATCTGTCATTTAATCCCCTGTGATCATTTTTTAACGCTCCGATTTCTGTTCGTTTTACTAATCGATTGTCCTCCTGTTTTTTACCTTACTGTGAAATGTTGAATTTTGATCAGAAAAGTTAAAGATTGATCAAATGCCTTATTTCTAATCTTTTGATCGTAAACTTGTACTCAAAAAATGATATACAATGTTGCGACGTGAGGAAGTTACACTTTTACATTATTTGTTGTTTTTTTCGCTCTACAAGTGTGTCTTCTTGATGTGCGGCTTTTGATTTTAGTGGTGATATGGAACAGTTAAGTCTGATAGAAGTGATGGATGAAAAACGTAATGGACTCTCTCCCTACTATACGTCATCTAACAGCGACTTTTCGCTTATTCTTGGCGATTGTGTGGAGACTCTTTCGAAATTCAATTTCGATTTTGATATGGTATTTGCCGACCCTCCTTATTTTCTTTCTAATGGTGGTTTCTCTTTGCAAAGTGGGAAGGTGGTATGTGTAGATAAAGGCGATTGGGATAAGCCAACAACGCCGGAACAAATGGATGCCTTTAATTTCAAGTGGTTGTCTGCTTGTAGAGAACATATGAAGGAGAATGCGACTATTTGGATTTCCGGTACCCATCATAATATTTTCAGTGTCCAGCAGCAACTCTTAAAGTTAGGTTTTAAGATCCTTAACGTTATTACATGGGCGAAGACAAATCCGCCGCCTAATATCTCTTGCAGATTTTTTACATTCTCTACAGAATTTGTCATTTGGGCAAGAAAGTCAGAGAAAGTTCCTCATTTCTTCAATTATGACTTAATGAAAGAAATAAATGGAAATAAACAAATGAAGGATGTTTGGGTTCTTCCTGCTATTGCTGGGTGGGAAAAAACATGTGGAAAACACCCTACCCAAAAGCCTTTAGCCCTGTTGGTGAGAACTATTCTTGCGTCCACACAACAAAACTCTTGGATTCTTGATCCGTTCTCTGGTAGTAGTACAACGGGTATTGCTGCTAACCTTTTAGGAAGGAATTTCCTGGGGATAGAAAAAGAGAGGGCGTATGCTGAATTATCGAAAATGAGAAGACTGGATTTTGAAACGAATAAAAACGTATTAAGGTCAAAACTAAAAGATTTAAAACTGCTTGATTTCCAAACTTCTGAAAATAATGAAAAAATCTGTGCCGTATGACTTTCCGCTCGTCCCTCTCTTTGTCTGAAGGGCGCTGTCTTCGTTGAACTTTGTGCGATGATAGCGAACAACGGCGGTTGTTCCTAATTAGATTTGTCCTATATTTGTAAAACGATAAATAAATCTGATATGGAGAACTTTGTTCCTTTCTTAAAGACGGTTGCAGATGATCTGGTCTTGAAAAATGACGACAGTAAAGACTTCTCTAAACTGACCGTGGTGTTCCCGAATAAGCGCGCCCGTTTGTTTATGGACAAGTATCTGCTGATGGCTTACGAGGAACGATATAAGGTTCAAACCCCTATCTGGTCGCCTGTTTATTCTACCAGTAGCAACTTGTTGGAACATTTCGCCGCATTGCTCAACATCGAAAACAAGATTGTGCCCGATGTCGACAAGGTCCTGCTCGTTCAAATCCTTTACTGGGCCTTCCAAAAGGTGAGCAACGAACGGCTGGCTGAACTTGACGCAAAAGGTGATACCGACGAGGTTCCTAAAAAAGTCTTGACCAAAACTTTTGACGAGTTCTATTTCCTTGGCGAGATTATCTTGAACGACTTCGATGATGTCGATAAAAATCTGGTCGATGCCAAGTCGCTGTTCCGAAATTTCAAGGAGTTTAAGGACCTTGAAACGCTTGATTACCTTACGGAGGAACAGATTAAGGCGGTCCAAGATTTCCTAAAACGTGACTTTAATACCGAAACGGCCCTGTTTAAAGGGTTTATTACCCTGTGGGAAATTCTGGGTGACGTGTACTCCTGTTTCAAGGATAAGCTTAATGCCGAGCGACTGGCCTATCCGGGTATGCTGCACCGTATGGTTGCCGAAAGGCTGGAGGCGGAAGGACTGCCGGCCCTTCTGCCCGATGACATGCGTTATGCGTTTGTCGGATTTAACGCTCTGAACGGATGTGAGAAGATGCTGTTCAAGAAACTGGCGAAAAAGATGCTGCCCGACGGCAAGCCTGCGGCTTTGTTCTATTGGGATTATGACGTCTCTTACTTCGACCCCGCTAATTTGGGTGGGACGGCTATGCGGGCACGCAGAACTTTCAGAGACGATTCCGGCACTTTCCTCAGAATCAATATCGGTGGCTTCAGCGGCTTGTCTCACAATGCCCGGCAGGAGGGGACTTTGCTGAATCTGCCTAACGAGTTGAAGAACTGTCCTAACGAACTATGTCCCGACCGTGCGCCGCACGACTATTTGTCGAGGCTGGCTGCCGGCAACATTGTCGGGGTGTTCTCGGCTTCGACCGATACCGCACAGGCCAAGTATGTCTCGAAATTCATCTCCGACTTGAAGGCGGATGGGGTCGACGACGACGATATTGCCATTGTGTTGTGCGACGAGAACCTGTTGCCTTCCGTGCTGCATTCTATTCCCGATTCTGTTGAAAGAATGAATGTGACGATGGGTTTCCCTATTACCCAGACGCCGGCCTACGTCTTGTTGCAGACGCTTGTCCAGCTGCAGGCCTCCCGTCGCGAAGGCGCTCGCTTTGCCTATAAGGCCGTTGCCGATGTCTTGCGTAACGCATTGGTCCGCAGAAAACTGCCAGTCTTGTCTGAAAGGATTCTGACGGCACTGAAAAACTCTTTGAAATCTTACATCTCTGTTGCCGATATAAAGGCCTGGGTTGGAAACTCTGGGGCTGACGATGCCTTTCCGGCTGACGAACTGGACTTTGTCGATGCCCTGTTCGCTTTGTGCGAGGTGCGTCTGACCCAGCCTGCCGATGGCTTGTTGGGGTGGCTGTTAGAGGTGCTTGGCAGACTCTCTTCTGTCTTCAGGGAAACGATGAGGAGGGATCCGAATCGGAACCTGAACTTTACGGGCCTTTACGAAGAGTCGTATTACCAGATTTTCCGTATGCTGACCTGTTTGTCGAACAATATGGACGATTCCTGCCACATTGGAACGGAACTTACGGTGGCCTTGTTCTTGCGTCTGATGTCGAAAATGTTCGCTTCCGCCAAGGTGCCTTACAGTGGGGAACCTGCCCGCGGGTTGCAGATTATGGGCTTTCTGGAAACACGAAGTCTCGATTTCAAACACGTACTCCTGTTGTCGGCTGGCGAGAAGTTCATGCCTAAAGACTCGTTTGCTCCTTCGTTTATCCCCTATGTGCTCCGAATCGCATACCAACTGCCTGCGGTGGAACACGAAGATGCCCTGTATGCCTATAATTTCTTCCGGCAGATGCAGCGCCCTTCCTCTGTGAAACTGGTCTTCAATTCTTCGACTGGCTCGACCGGGGGGGAGCAAAGCCGTTTCCTGCGACAGCTGAAAGAGGAATACCGCGCTTTCTCGGCTATTGTGCCCCTGGCCTTCCCCGATGTTACGGTTACAGACGACTTCCCGCTGGTGGTTGAGAAGAAAGACGAGCATATTGAACTGTTCCGTGAATCGTTCTGCTATTCCAACCCGGAAGAGCGGACCGCCCACAACAGACGGGTGGAGGAAACCGGGACCGGCTTCCGGCGCTTCGACTTGTCGCCGAGTGCCTTGAACTGCTATCTCGACTGCTCTCTGCGCTTCTATCTCAGATATGTGAAACACTTGTCGGCCGATGATGATGTGGATCTGGATATTGACGAGGCTTGCTTCGGACGTATATTCCACAGGTCGATGGAACAGGTGTACTGCGAAATTGCCGGACAAACGCCAGGTGCCAGGACGAACTGGAAGGCGCCGGTAGCGGCACGTGACCTGATGCCCTTCCTGGAGCAGAAAAAACTGGAAGCGCTTGTCGATGCCGCTTTCCGGGAAGAGTTCCATATCGGTAACCGGGACGATTATTCGGGAATCCAGCTCATTAAACGCGACGTCTTGGTAGAACTGCTGAAAAAACAACTGATGGAAGATGCCAGGTATGCCGGTGACGATGGCTTTACTATTTATGAACCCGAGTTCCGCATATCGCAGAAAGTGGATGTGCGGCTGCAAGACAATTCTTCTTTCTCCTTCCAAATTGGCGGTATTGTCGACCGCAGAGACCTGAAGGGAAATGTCTTCCGGATTGTTGACTACAAGACTGGGGGAGACCCGACGGGTTCTAAGAGGAGGGTGCCCGGCCTTGAACGTCTGTTTGAGGGTGGCGACAAACGTGCCGACAAAGCTTTCCAGGCTACGCTCTATTCCTGCTTGTGGAATCTGACTACAGATTCGGGGGGCGCGTCGTATAATGCCGAAAATAGAATGGTGCGACCGGCCTTGATGTTCCCTAGGGAGATGAATGAGGACTTTAGCCCCAATCTGGCCGTGAACAAAAAGACCGTCACTCTGAATTCGACCGACCCAGACGATGTGGATGTCCAAGTAGAGTTTATGGACAGGTTGGAAGGTGTGCTGAGGGAGATGCTCGATAAAAATGTGCCGTTTAAGGCGACCGATAATCTGCAAACTTGCGCTTTTTGCGATTTCAAACCGGTCTGCCACCGCGAAGACTCGGCTAAATGACGGGCTGGAACGGACTCTTTGTCGTTTTTCTTGCTTCGAAAAGGGGATTTTACATTTTTCTCGTTTACTTTTGTAGACAATTTAATTGATAGTAACGCTTTATGAACGAATTACCCGAAGACGTTATGATGCTTTTCAGCTATGTGAATATGAAGCTGCGTGACGAATACCAGTCGCTTGACGATTTCTGCAAGTCGATGTCGGTCGATAAATCCTTTATCGAGAAAAAACTGGCCGCTGCCGGTTTTGAGTACAATGAACAACAGAACCGCTTCTGGTAATTAACCGTCTGCCTTTATGTATAGTCGCGAAGAGATAAAACAGTTGCATAAGGAGTTCTGGAACGGGTTCGACGAATTCTGTTCACATCTTCCCCGCTTTAAGTATAGGAAGAAACCTTGGATTCTCTACAATACTAAAATTAAGGGGGTTGAACTCAAGTTCGACGCTACACGCGAGGGTGCTTATGTGATTTTTGAACTGAACCACCACAACCCGAACAAAAAGTTCGCTATGATGGAACTTATGCGCAAATATAAGGTGGTGTTTGACGAGTATTTCGATAATGCTATTTGGGAGGATTCCTTTATTAAACCCTGTGGCACCGATGTCTGCCGTATATACAGACGGAATCCGGATCTCAACATCCACAAAAGGGAACAATGGAAGGATTTCTATGTCTACCTGTCAAAAAATATGTCGATGCTTGAAAAGGCTTTCGACCAATTGAGGGAACTGTTGGAAATTATAGCCGAAAAGAACGCTGTTTGAGGCTTGGCGATAAAGGAAACGTCCTTGGAGTAATTTTATCCAAGGACGTTTTTTTTATAGCTCTACCTTTACGGTCCTCGAACCGTTTTCGCCCTCCTCGACGCGAACTGTCACCGCATTTTCGGGAATAAGGCTGCTGACCATTTCCGGCCATTCGATAAAGCAGACATTGCCGCTGTAGAAGTAATCTTCATAACCGAAGTCGTAAGCTTCCTCTTCCTTGTTGATACGGTAGAAGTCGAAATGGTAGATAGGGTGGCCACCCCCGTCTTCATATTCGTTCACTATGGCGAATGTCGGACTGTTTATGACATCTGTAACACCCAGCTGTTCGCAGACGGCTTTGATGAAAGTCGTTTTCCCTGCGCCCATATTCCCATAAAAAACATAAACTTTTCTCTCGCCCATGTGTCTGACAAATTGGGCGGCTGCCTCGCTTATCTTGTCAAGTGAGGGAATCTCAATGCACAATGCCATATCTCGTTATTTCTTGATGATTGCAAATTTGGTAATGTTGCTTTCCTCTCCGTCTTTGGTGGCTTGAAATACGTAGTAGACCCCTGTTGCCGCACGGGTACCGCTCGAGAGGTTGCCGTCCCATGTGAAGATGCTCCCGTTCGATTTTCCGTGGCAGACCACCCGGCCCGACGCGTCGGTGATGCGCACCTCGGTGTCTTCCTTCAAACCTGTAATGGTGATGGGCCCGCTGTAGTCGGGACGGACGGGGTTGGGGTATACGTGTACGTTGCTGAGCGACGGTTCTCCTTCCGCCGCATCGCTTTTGTAACTGAACAGGCCGTTAGGTGTCTGTATATAGACCATCCCGGTCCGGGGGTTTATGTCGATGGCCGTAATGGAATTCGTGGTTAACGGACTGTTGCTGGTCGTGAAATGGTGGATGGTCTCTTGCCCGTCGGGGCTCAGAAGGTAGGCTCCCGACGATGTGGTCCCTATCCATTTCCGGTTTGCACCGTCAATGGCAATGGTGTTTATAGCCTCGGTCGACAGCAGATAGTCTGCAAGGCTCTTGTCGTCACGCCTGGTTATTTTTATGCGTGTTGCCGTGTAGTCTTTATTGAAGGCGGTCTCGGGGTTTTTAAATACAAACGGACCGATGTCGGTCCCGACCCACAAACTTCCTTCTTGGTCTTCTCTGACGCAGAAGATTTTCGATGGGGAAACGGTGGTGCCGTCTTGAATTGTAAACGATTTGAATATCCGCTGGGACGCCACTTTATACGGTTTGTCGCCGCTTTTCATCAAGAACAGGCATGGCTCGTGGTTACTCCCGCTCATCTGTTTCGATGTTACGGCCTTTATTTTGCTTTTCTCGCATATAATGAAGTCGGAAATGTCGGAAATTGTACGCACATCCTTGCAGATCAGGGTGTGCCAGCCCCCTTCTGTATCAACACAGTGCATCAGTTCCCCTCCCTTCACATTCAGCACCCACATGTTGCCCTCTTTGTCGAATGTCAGTTTCTCTACCGCTACGATATTGGGGTCTCCCGAGAACTGCTGCAAGTTGGTACCGTCTGTTTTGTATTGTTTTACAAATTTGTTGTCGAAGAACTCGAAAATCGAGAACCAGGTGGAAACGAACATTCTTCGGGTGTCTTTTGGGTCGTATGTGATGTCGTAGACGGCATTGAACAAGCCGTTTGTTTCCTTACCCTTAAAGTCGTCTTTGAGGTCGCTCTTGTCGAAACACTCCCATTCCTCCCCGTCAAATTGCTGTACGATGCCGGCATCTCCGTAGCCCGGACCATAGCCGGAAACAATCTTCCCCTCGTTAAATTTCATAAAGCTGGCGGTGTTCGTGCGCGGACCTTCCGGGCAGTATTTGTCTGTAACTTCTCCGGTGGCTCTCGATACTGACGTCAGCGAGTCTAGTGCCAGCCAAATCAATCCTGCCTTGGTGTCGTATAGGGCGTCTTTTGCGTCGCTTATAAAAAGGGTGTCTTGCTTCAAGTCGGTGTCGTAAATCGCTACATATCTGCCTGCCTCGCTCGTAATCGTCAGTCTCTCGTTGTTGCTGTGTACTTTGCTGACGTTGACGATGTAGGTGTAGGGCGTTTTTGTCCATGCTCCGTTCCATACATACCAGTTCTCGCCAAAGTAATGTAGCTTGTCTGCGAAGAAACAGATGGCTTTCGCTCCGCTTGCCGGCAGCGCCCTTGATTTCCAATGCGCATAGTTGGCCAGGTTGTTGTCTTTAATGCTTGCGGTATAGAGGGCGTTGTTGGTCAGTGCGTAAATGCTGTCGCCTGTTAGCTCGGTCTGTATTACGGAAACGTAATTCCCGTTAGGGCCGATTATGTATGTATTGGCAATCTCTTTCTTTTGCAGGTTGATGGCGACAATGCCGAACCCGCATGAAAGGTAGAGGTATTTGCCGCCAAAACTTATGTTGTTGATGGTCTTCCCCGATATGTCCTTGCTGGCTATGTCTGTTATCTTGTATACCCGTCCGTGGTCGATGATGTCGATTATAAAGCTGGCGTAACAGATGACCAGTATGTCTTGGGATTCGTTGTAGGCGGCATACGTGATGTTGCCATCCGACAGACCTGTCAGTTTTGAATGCTCCTCCACACTGTTGTATTTCTTGCTGACCGAGAAGAGGTTGCCGTCGCTTACTGCATATATTTTCTCGGGTGTTTCCAGAATTTGGCTGACTTTGTTGTAAGAAAAGTGTGTCTGCCAGCCTCCCATCGGCAACTGGGCGTTTGCCGTTGGTGTAAAGGCCAGTCCCAAACAGGCTGCCAATGCCTTTGTTATAGCGTTAAACCAGTTTTTCATGCTTCAAGTTGTGACTTTTTACTGCTTATTTAAATAGGCTATAAGTTTTTCAACTGCCAGCCCCCGGTGGCTGATGCTGTTCTTTACGGAAAGTGGCAGTTCGGCGAAAGTCTTGTCGTATCCGTCGGGTTGGAATACGGGGTCGTAGCCAAAGCCCTCGGTTCCGCTTCTTTCCTTGGTGATGATGCCGTCTACTTTCCCTTCGAACAAGGTCTCTTTCCCATCTTCAATCAGTGCTATTATGGTGCGGAAACTGGCTTTCCTGTTCGCTTGTCCTCCAAGTTCGTGAAGCAGTTTCTCTATGTTGGCGTTGTTGTCTTTGCTGTCGCCTGCATAGCGTGCCGTGTGTACGCCGGGTGCGCCTCCTAGGGCTTCGACCTCGAGGCCGGTGTCGTCGGCAAAACAGTCGCAGTGGTAGTGCTCCCAAATGTAGCGTGCCTTTTGCAGCGCATTCCCTTCAAGGGTTGGCGCGGTTTCGGGTATGTCGGCTGTGCAACCCAATTCCTTAAGGGTTTTAATCTTGATTTCCGAACCTATTTTTGCCTGCACTTCTGCAACCTTGTGCGCATTGTTTGTGGCGAAACAAATTTCCTTCATCCTTTTTTATCTGATTGTTTTGTCAAAAATAGCATTTTTTTGCCTACCTGTAGGCGCTTTTCTGAAAGTTCCGTACAAAAATAAGTATTTTTGTGGGTGATGAATAACCGTAATTTCCAAAGAGAACTCGATGACGTGATTCGTCGTCAGACCGAGAAACAGGAAGTCCCCTCGCTTCTGTTACATTGCTGTTGCGCTCCTTGCAGCAGCTATGTGCTTGAATATTTAACGCAATTCTTTCGTGTTTCAGTATATTTTTATAACCCGAATATCTATCCTCCTGAAGAATATACCCACCGGATTGACGAGATTGAACGTTTCGTCGGCGAGTTCCACGCTTTGAACAAGGTGCGGGTCATTGAGGGTGAATATGACCCCCAACGCTTTTATGAAACCGTTAAGGGACACGAAAAAGACCCTGAGGGCGGCGGACGGTGTGCCTTGTGCTTCCGCCTGCGTTTGGAGGCTTCTGCAAAAATCGCGAAAGAATATGATTTTGACTATTTTACAACTACTTTGACTATCAGCCCGTTAAAGAATGCTGCAATGCTAAACGCTATCGGTGAGGAACTCGGCAATTTGTACGGTGTGTCTTTCTTGCCGTCCGATTTTAAAAAGAAAGGTGGCTACCTAAGGTCAATCGAGTTGTCGAAAATCTATAATCTTTACCGCCAAAATTATTGCGGATGCGTTTACTCTTTCAATGCACGCAACAGAACATGATTTTGTCTGCCAAATTTTCGCTATTTTTGTAGTTTGTCCCGGTAATAACTTTGTTGTCGGTTCGTTCCATTATTATAGAGATGGTGCAATTAGAGTCTTATGCGTAAGTTTTTTTTATTATTGTCGTTCCTTTCTTTCGTTGTGTCTCTGATAGAGGCACAAACGTCTGTTCGTTTCTATGGACGTGTTTCTGATGAGGCGAATCATGGAATTGAGGCTGTTGACGTTACTGTTGACGGCCTTCCCTATGGAACTTCGACAGATTCCACCGGACGATATTCCCTTGAATTTGAAACAAAACAAACAAGTCTGACGCTGCGCTTCGAGCAGTTCGGATATGGGGTGGAGACCTCCCGACAGAAAGTAAGGGAGGGCAGCCACCGTGTGAATGTCGTTTTGCGCGATTCTTCGGTTATGCTTGCGGGGGTGTCCGTCTCTGAAATGACGCGTCAGACTGAGTCGATTAGCAAACTGCCGGTCGACCGTTTGAAGGAAACTCCTAACACCAGTGGAGGTATTGAGGGTATTATTACAACACAGGCTGGCGTCAGTTCCAGTAATGAGTTGTCTTCACAATACAATGTCAGGGGGGGCAATTTCGATGAGAACTGCGTTTATGTGAACAATATCGAAGTCTACCGCCCTATGCTGGTCCGCTCTGGCGAACAGGAGGGACTTAGTTTCGTTAACCCCGACTTGGTTGAAAAACTCTCTTTCTCGACTGGGGGCTATAGTGTGGAGTATGGCGATAAAATGTCTTCGGTTCTCGATATCCAGTACAAGAAGCCCGAGGCTTTCGAGGGTTCTGCTATGGTTAGTTTGCTGGGTGCTTCAGCCTATGTGGGTGCGAAGACTGGTAAGCTAACGCAGATACATGGTATTCGCTATAAGTCTAACGAGTACCTTTTAAGCTCGTTAGATACGGAAGGAGAGTATAAACCGCGTTTTTTCGACTATCAAACCTACATTACCTACTCCTTCAATCAGAAATGGGAAATCGATTTGCTGGGTAACATTTCGCGAAACAGTTATAAGTTCATTCCGGTTGACCGCTCTACGAGGTTTGGCACTATTGCTATGGTTAAGGAGTTTAACGTCTATTTCGACGGCCAGGAAAAAGACTTGTTTCAAACCTTCTTCGGAAATCTGGCGCTAAAGTACCATCCGACAAAGGAGGTTGAACTGCAACTATTGGCCTCTAATTATTACACCCGCGAAAATGAGACGTATGATGTTTATGGCGAATATGCCTTGTCGGATGTCGACGGCTCGAATTCTACCTTTGTGGATTTGAGCAGCGGTGTGGGGTCGTATACGCAACACGCGCGAAATTGGATGTATGCCCGGGTCTCTGGCTTTTCCCATTTGGGAAAATTTAAACGGGACGATAACGAGTTCAAGTGGGGACTGACCTACCAACGCGAAAAGATTACAGAAAAGGTGTCGGAATGGGAGATGCGTGACTCTTCGGGGTACAGCATGCCGTTCAACAGCGAACAATTGAACCTGTATTACAACCTGTTTTCTGATAACGATCTGGAATCGAACCGGTTTATGGGGTATGTGATGGATAGTTACACCTTCCGTCCCGATGCGGGGCGTGTGGTGCTGACTGGCGGTGTCCGTGGCAGTTATTGGGATTGGAACAGCGAGTTCTTGCTAAGCCCGCGTGCTTCTGTCGCCTTCTTCCCGAAAAACATGCCGCGGTGGGGGTTCCGTCTGGCCTCTGGCCTTTATTACCAGGCGCCTTTCTACAAGGAACTCCGAGACACTTTTACGGTTGACGGAAATACCGAAATCAGGTTGAACAAGGATATTAAATCGCAACGTTCTGTTCAGCTGGTTGCCGGTTCTGACTACTATTTCCATGCTTGGGAACGTCCGTTTAAATTTACTACTGAACTTTATGGAAAATATATCGACCGGCTGATCTCGTATAATGTCGATAATGTCCGCATTATTTATAGTGGTGAGAACGATGGCGATGGGTATGTCTGGGGTGCCGATTTCAAGGTGTTCGGTGAATTCGTTCCCGGAACCGACTCATGGATTTCGTTGTCGCTTATGCAGGCGAAAGAGAATGTTTATGGCGATGGTGCCGGTTTCGTTTCCAGACCCTCGGAAAAACGATACGATGTCTCTATGTTTTTTCAGGATTATTTCCCCGGTTATGAGAAATTTAGGTTTAACTTGAAACTTATCTGGGGTGACGGATTGCCTTTCGGCCCGCCTCATAGCGAGCGCAAAGACGCCGTTTTCCGTACAACGGCCTATCGTAGGGTTGATATTGGCTGCTCTTATGTGATGAAGCGTTCAAACAGCGCGTTTATGCGGAAAAAGCCGCTCAATAGTCTGAAGTCTGTCTCCTTGGGCTTAGATGTGTTCAACTTGTTTGATATTAAGAACGAAAGCTCGTTCTTTTGGGTGACCGATGTGAATAATTGTCAGTATGCGGTCCCTAATTATTTGACCTCGAGGCAGGTGAACGTTAAACTAACTGTTGATTTCTAGTTGACTTATGCGAAGGTTTTTATTTATAGTTGCTTATTTTATTCTCTTTTCTGTGGAGGGGTTCTCGGCGGGAGAAACTCCACAACAACTTGTCGGCTCGCTTGATGAACCGCTGAAAGGTGTGAAAAAGAACTTGGTTGACAGCCTGAAGGTTGAATTGTCGGGCCGTTATGTTGATGAATACCGGACTTATGGACGGAAACTGGCCTACGATTCCCTCGTCCACCGAATCAGGGTTATCAAGGCGGCCAATGAACATAATACGTCCGACACACTGGCCTCTGTCAGGCGTGTTGAACAACCTTTGTCGGAAATTGACCGGCTGAAAAAGGAAAACCAGACGCTTAGAAATGAATTGAAGATGCTGAGGTTTGGTGAAACTCCTGAAAAGGAACTTACACAATTGCAGAAACGGACCAGGTGGATTGTCAAACAGCTCTTGCTGCAGAATAATGCGGCGGCCGATACTTTGTATAAAGTGTATAATGACAAGTCTTTCGGACGCGGACCCGTTTGTTTTGACTCTATTTCGACCCGTGCACTGATGCCGAATATGCCGAAATACGTCAAACCCCGTTATCTGATGGCTAAAAAATATCCTGTCAGGAAGACGCATTTCGAGGAACTGTGCCAGCGCAACGATGTCAGAAACCTGATGAATGAAAAGGTTACTTTCCTTTTGGTCGGCAGAAATCCTGCCGCTTTCGATTTTGTGCGGCTGGGTGAATATGACGACCAACGCTCGCTTGTGGAAAAAAAGATTACAAATGTTAGAAGGGTGGAAGTTGACGGGTCTTCTGACCTGAATGTCTCTGATGTTAAAAAACCGAAGGCGAATGCTCCGAAGGAGGATGGCCCGTGGGTGACAAAAGCCACGCTCGACTTGCAGTTTACGCAATGCTATATTTCAAAAAACTGGTATAAGGGTGGTAACGATTATGCCACGCTGATGGGTGAAGGCAGCTTTGAACGGAACTACAAGGAAGGCAAGAAAATATGGGATAACAAGTTGGAGACCAAGGTCGGGTTTTACACCTCTTCTGTGCTTGAAGACCATGCCATCAGGGTCTACAACGACGTTTTCAAAATCTCATCCACTATGGGATACAACTATTTTGACTCGAAACTCTATCCTGCAATATATGGCGAGTTCAACACTCAGTTGTTCCGTTCCTACAAAAACTACAAGGCTAAAGAGACTGAAAAAACAACGGTGGCTACTTCCTTTATGTCGCCTACACGCTTGTTCCTTGGTGCTGGCGCCAAATATGAGTTTAAGAAAGACGACATTTTCGCCTACCTTTCTCCTTTGACCTCTAAACTGCTTTTTGTGGTGAACGACGACATTGAGGATGTCAGGACGGTGGGTATTGAGGACACCACTAAGAAGGCGCAGGTCAATTTGGGTATTTTCGGAAAAGGTAAAGTGAAGTGGGCTTTCTCGAAAGATATCAGCATTAGCTCTGAGTTCGATATCTTCGCCCCTTATAACTTTAAAAACGTTGAGTTTAACTGGAATACTGTCGGCTCCTTTAAAATCAACAATTACCTGCGTACAAAGCTGACGCTCAACATGCGCTTCGACAGTACGCCTGTCTACGAAGAGAATGAAAGCCCTAAACTGCAGATTTTAGAGCAACTGGGCTTTGGCTTTATATACACTTTCAACCAATAGTATTATGAGATTTTTCGCGATTTTTGTATTTGCTCTTTTCTCCTGCTTGAATTCTATGGCTGCTGGCGACGATGTTTTCGTGCCGGCTTCCGATTGTATACCCGACCCTGTCCTCGACAGCCTGACTATAGAGAATGGCCGTATCTATGTGGAGGACCACGTGATAACCACGGGTGAACTCTCGTACGTTATGCATAAGGTTAATCCGTCGCTGTACGAGAAACGCAAGGCAGGACAAAAAATGTATTTGTTCAGTATTGGCGGCTTCTTTCTTGGTACTGCCGCTGTCTGTACTGGTAGCTATTGGTACGATAACTTTACTGGCTCGAGAAAAGAAGCGGGGAAATGGCTGATGGTTGCCGGCGTGCCGGTTTCTGCTGCGTCTGTTTGCACTTTCTCGATTGGAGTGTCTAAAACCTACAAGGCGCGAAAACGTTTCCTTCGCGACTGTTTCGGCCTGGCTAAGGTTGAAAGTGTTGACCTGGGGGTCGGAACTAATTCTCTTTCTATCGGTTTACATTTCTAGTTTTTCTCGTAAAAAAAACAGACGCTGCAGGGCAGTTTGGTGAGCCGCAGCGTGTATGTTGTCCGTTCGTTCTGATCGGTAGGATTGTTGACGAGCGGAAACGTGTTGAAATATGCTGGCTGATAACAAACAGAACAGGCTAGCCTCTAGGTATAATAAAAAAGGCGCATTGGAAAATGCGCCTCTTTTATGTTGTCCCTTCAAGACTCGAACTCGAACAAACAGTACCAAAAACTGTTGTGCTAACCATTACACCAAGGGACAATCGAAATCGTGTTGCAAAATTAAGACAGTTTTGTTACAAAGCAAAATTTCGCACTGCTTTTTTTACTTTTATTTGGCAATAAGAAGGTAATAGTTCTTTTTACCCTTCTGTACCAATAAGTATTTACCTGCAATAAGGGCATCTGCGCCTGCTTTAGCATTGGCGTCTGCCACTTTTTCCTTGTTGATAGAGACACCTCCGCCCTGCACTAACTTCCTCATTTCGCCTTTTGAAGGGAAAATGGCAGCTTTTTCTGTACAGAGTGTGAGAAGGTCGCTGTTCTCAATGTCGTCTTTGCTGACTTCGAACTGTGGAACGCCTTCGAACACCGACAAAAGCGTTTGCTCGTCAACTTTCTGTAGTGTCTCTTTGGTGGCTTTGCCGAAAAGGATGTTCGAAGCCTCGACAGCCTGCTCGTAATCCTCGCGCGAGTGAACCATAACGGTCACTTCTTCGGCCAGGCGTTTTTGCAGCAGACGCAAGCCTGGGTCCTTACGGTGCTCCTCTATCAGGTTGTCGATTGTCGCTTTGTCGAGGCTGGTAAAGATCTTTATATAGCGTTCTGCATCCGCATCGCTTACGTTCAACCAGAACTGGTAGAATTTGTAAGGAGTGGTGTAGTCCTTGCTAAGCCAAACGTTTCCGCTTTCGGTCTTTCCGAACTTGCCACCGTCGGCCTTGGTGATAAGCGGACAAGTGAGCGCATAGCACTCGTTCCCGTTTGTGCGGCGTATGAGTTCCGTTCCGGTGGTGATGTTTCCCCACTGGTCGCTACCTCCCATCTGCAGTTTGCAGTTCTTGGTCTTGTTCAGGTAGAGGAAGTCGTAGCCTTGAAGCAACTGGTATGAGAACTCGGTGAACGACAAGCCGTCGCGTGCTTCACCGTTCAAACGCTTCTGTACGCTGTCTTTTGCCATCATGTAGTTGACGGTGATGTGCTT
>DGTD01000086.1 GCA_002396385.1 Bacteroidales bacterium UBA4345 | reverse complement strand
TTTTAGCGGACAGCAATAATTCTTTTTATTCCTTTCTTTAATAGCCGCTTATTTTGTTGGTACCGAGACTTACGAGGTAATGGATGTAAAAAAGAACGGAGTTGTTGCCATATGTAAGGTTGTGCATGAACCGAACAAGTCAAAAATTCTTCTCAATGGAGAGGAAGCGCATTGGTCTTGGTTATATTCTTCAGACTATAAGGAGCTCGATGAAGTGGAGGTACTGTGGAAAAGAAATAAGGATCGGAATGTAGTAATTCCTAAGGATTGTTCTTCATCCATTCTTTGGCCAACTCTTGTCATTGCTTTCATTATTGTTTTCCTTCTAATAGGCATCTTTATTGAAAAAGTAAGGGAAAGTGTCTGGCTCCTTTTAATGGGTGTTATTGGCATTCTGACGCTCTCTTTTTATGTTTTCACTGCTTTCTCTGCGTTCGACCTTAGGAAAACGGGTTCTGTTGCTACGGCTCAGGTCGTATACGTTCCTGGTTTTTTCTCAAAGGCTGACTATCGGGTGCGGGTTAATGGTGAAGAAAGACCGTTATTAAAAGGTGTTTTGGGAAGTTATGATGAGAACGAGGAATTGGATGTCTACTGGAAGAAGGATTACGACATGGTGGTGCCAAAAGATTATCTCGTTTCTACTGTAATCAGTTATGTTTTTGTGCCTATGCTTTTTGTTGTTCTTCTGTTTTTCTACCTATTTTGTGTTTTTTGGGATAAGATTCATAATAGGACGTAGCAGATTGAATATCTCAGGCAATAAAGACTGCCGCCCTTTTTTGTCGGGTAGGTGTCTTGGGAAACACTGTTCGTCCTTTATTCTTCAGTTATCTTTTTCTGTGAGGGGTTGACGTTGTCGGCCTAGACTAAAATAGAACGGGCTTTTTTTGATTATTACAAATAAATTGTTATCTTTGTGAATAATTTAATCGTTTGAACATACAGATCATTCATATAATTAATAGGTAGCCCAGTTGAATACTGGGAAAAATAATGTAGTTAGTTTAAGTTTAAGAAAGGGACCGTTGGGAAATGGTTCCTTTTTCTTTTTTCCCTATTTTTGTGATTCATAAATCTAAACTTCACTTTTATATACTTAAACGTATGTACGCAAACCTAACTAAGATAATTGCCCTAACTTTGGGTCTGGTGGCCGCTGCTACTGTCTCCTGCATGAACATTACCCCCGATAATAATAGAACCTCGTATTTCGATCAGATTGATATGACTACTGAGGATTCTCTTGATCTTTGGAACTATTACGAAGAATTCGGAAACGATTCTGTTCTGCAGGGTGAGGATGTACAAAAACATAAAAAAAAATTTATCCGCCTTGTTGCCGATGGGGTCAATGCCAACAAGAATACCGGTTTCGCCGATTTCGATACCTCCAGATTTGAAAAAGGTAGTTTACAGTATCTTGCCAACAAATACACCTACGATATTCTCTACAACACTACCAACCCAGATGTGCGGTTAGTTGCTATTAGTTGTGCTCTTTTTAATGATAGTCTCGGTGCCGATATCAAACAGTTTGTCGAGAAAACAAAAAAAACTTATGTGAGATATGTAGTCCAGGCGTCCGATTTGAATCATGCCACGAATTATAACGATTTTATGCCAAATTATGAACCTGGTGGAAATAAGCCCAAAAACGACAGCATTTCTTACGCTCAAGGATATGTTGACGGCAAACACTGGGCCGACTCGTTATCTGTAAAGGTTGATGAGGCTGATTTGATGTTGGGTTTGACTGCTGGTTACCGCCTCGCCATAAGCGGAGCCTTAGACGACAAGGGCGATAGTTACGGCAGTTCTGAAATTTGGAAACAGGTGATCTACTATACAAAGTGCTATAGTGTTTCTTTTGTTCACGGACTTAGGTTAGGTGTTTTGGGTGTGACAAAGTTTTGCGAAGAAACCTACAAGGCTGGTGCCTACTACGGAATGACGGGCAAACGGCCTAAATGGGGACCGGATGAGATGAGGCTGTACTTGAAAAAGTATCCGAAAATCGACTTGAAGGTTCCCCCTATCAGGGTCAAATTTCCTGATGACGTGCAGAGGGTCCTCGATGCGAAACGCTAACACTGCACATCTGACGCTTATGGTTTAGCTTCCTCTGTTTTAGATGTTGGTTATAATCTTTTTGTCCTACTACTAAAATAATGGGGGGAGCGGTTGTCGCTTCCCCCCTGTTTGGTATGCTTGAGTTCGGGTTTAGAAAAGGAATCCCGGCTCTTTCAAGAATTTCCGTGCTGTTGCGAAGGGCACCACAAATTCGGGTTGTCCGCATGCGTATGGGGCAATCTCGTATTGTGTGTAGTGGATGACCAACCCTTTTTTGCTGAAGTAAGGGTTTGAACTTGGAAGTGGAAGGTTGTTCACGTCGCTCACGTTCAGAAGGTATTCTTTATACTCGTTGTCGTTTTTTATCTTCTTCTCCAACCCTTTCTCCAAGTAGCTTTTTATGCCCTCTTTCAAAATTTGTTTGAATTCGTTCCCTTTCAGGTCGTCAAACATATCCCAGGTTAGTTGCACACCGTCACTTTTCCTGAAGGTGGCTCCATCGCTGTTCGACGCTCCATGGGCGCCTCCGGTATAGGTGTAAAGGAAGCTGGTGTACGATATGTAGTTTTCGGTTTCGTGGTTGAACAGAACACGTCTCTCGTACACATACTCCATATTGTCTGTCAGGTCTTCCTTCATTTGGTCTAACTGGAGGTTGGCATAGAAGGCCAAAACGTCTTTGGTGTCTTCTATCTCTTTCTTGTATTTTCCTCCCAGTTCGTCGTTGATATAGGTGTTGATGTTCTTTACCAGGTTTTTGTTGCCGTCTTTTGCGAAGTCGGCGCTTATTTTGCTGGTTGCCGAATTCTTGAACTTGCGCTCAATAGAGTCGCTTTTATAGCTGAAGGGGGCATCTACTTCTTCTGCGGGTTGGTCTTCCGGAGCTATGGATACGGTGTCTTCCTGTTTAGGCTGGTTTTGGTCGTTGCCCGACGAACAGGAACTGCCGGCAAGTGCCATTCCTGCCACTATTGCGATTACAAAGTTCTTTTTGCTCATTTTTCTTTCTTTTAGATGATTACTCGGGAATATGGCGGCAGGCTGATGTCGCTGAAATCTTTGTCGAGGTACTTGTGGTAGCCCACAATGCCTATCATTGCGGCATTGTCGGTGGTGTAGCTGAATTTCGGTATGTAGATGTTCCAGCCGAATCGTTTAGCGTGGTCTTCAAATGCGCCTCTCAGGGCTGAATTGGCCGAAACGCCTCCTGCCACCGCTACGTGGTTGATGCCGGTCGCTTTCACAGCCTTGCGCAGTTTGTCCATAAGTATTTCAATAACTGTCGATTGGAGCGATGCGCACAGGTCGTTCAAGTTGTTCTTTATAAAGTCGGGGTCTTCTTTTACGTGGTCGCGAAGCGTGTATAGGAAACTGGTTTTCAGACCGCTGAAACTATAGTTGTAACCTTCTATTTGTGGCTTGTGGAATTTGAACGCCTTGGCGTTTCCCTCTTTAGCCAGTTTGTCTATTACCGGACCGCCTGGGTAGGGTAGGCCCATTACTTTCGCACATTTGTCGAAGGCTTCGCCTGCTGCGTCGTCTATGGTCTGACCCATAATCTCCATGTCTTTGTACGAGTTCACTCTCACGATCTGGCTGTTGCCGCCGCTAACCAGCAGACACAGGAATGGAAACGGCGGAATGTGCGATTCCTCTCCCTCGCGTTCTATGAAGTGGGCCATAATGTGGCCTTGCAGGTGGTTGACGTCGATAAGCGGAATGTTGCGCGACAGGGCGAAACCCTTGGCAAACGATGTGCCTACCATCAGGGAACCCATAAGACCGGGTCCACGCGTATAGGCCACTGCGTCTATCTCTTCTTTTCCCACGCCTGCCTGTTTAAGCGCTTCATGTACGACGGGGATAATGTTTTGCTGGTGGGCGCGCGATGCCAATTCTGGCACAACTCCACCATAAGACTCATGTACTTTCTGGCTCGCTATTACATTCGACAGCAGTTTGCTGTCGCTTAGAACCGCTGCCGAGGTGTCGTCGCACGACGATTCTATTGCTAATATCTTTACCGACATTTTACTCCTCTTATTTATTTAACTTTATATAAGGGAAATTCTCTCTTATAGCAAGATATTTTGTATTTTTGCTCTATATTTAAACACGGCAAAGTTATAAAAAAAATACTACATATTCTGACTTTCCTCCTTGTCGCAATTTGTCTTTTGCTGATAGGGTCGTATCTGCTGCTACAGAACGTTAGCACGCAGAAGAGCATCTTGTCTGAAGTTACAGGGGGCTTGTCGAAAAAAATCAACTCTAAGGTCTCGTCTGGTACCATCGACTGGGGCTTCCCTAATACTTTCGTTATTAACGATTTGTATATCGAGGACCAGAGTGCCGACACACTTCTTTTCGTTAAGAGGGCCAAGGTTACTGTGAATATCCTGCCGCTTCTGCAACACAAAATTTCTCTGAGAACGGTCCAACTGACCCAGATGCGCGGTTATGTCCGGCAAGACTCGGCTGGTGTCTTCAACTTTCAGTTTGTGGTAGATGCCTTTAAGAAGAAAAACGATGATGAAAAGTCGAATTGGATGGCCGACATTGAGTCGGTGGGCTTTAAAGACTGTTTTGTCTCTTTCCATAAGGACTCTGTCAATGCTACTCCTGGCAAATTTAATCCCAAATACCTCGATGTTGACAGTATTAACGGACATATATATGTCCGCGAGTTGTCGGGTGATTCTATTAACGTCAAACTGCACAAACTCTCGTTTGTAGAGGCTTCTGGGGTCAATCTTTCCGACTTGTCGACTACTATTGTCGGTAACCGTAGGGGGGTGCGCTTGCTCCATTTCTCTACTGCTATGCCCGATAGCAAGGTCGTATTTAAAAATGCGGAGTTGACCTGCGACGACATCCAATCGAAAAACTTCTTCCACGATTATGTTCTAAGTCTTGAACTGGAACCTTCTAACGTGAATCTTTACGATTTGCGCGCGTTTGTTCCGGCATTTCAACAACTTGACGACGATATTTCGTTGTATGGAAATGTCTCTGGCTCGATTGACAATTTAAAGGTTCGGAATCTGTTGGTGAAGAATGGCAATGGCTTAGTACTGGATGGGGATGTCGATTTGTCTGGTCTTCCAAAACTGAAGGATGCCTATGTAAGGGCCAATTTCAGACAGGTTGTGGTCGATGCCGATCATGTCCGGCATTTTGGTTCTGCCTTTATCAAACGCGAGGTTTATCTGCCGCCTGCTTTTGAAAAGATGGGCTTTGTTTCCTATGAAGGTGCTATTGAAGGCTCGTTGGCTGCTATCAGTGCCGATGGTGCTATTGGTTCTGGTGCTGGCGATATACTGCTCAATGTGGATATCGATAATCCGAATCTCGATTTCTCTAAATATTCCATCGATGGTGAGTTGGATACCGAAAACTTCCATCTGGCTGAAATTCTGCCTACGACTGGGTTGGGTAATACAACCCTTGGGTTGGTTGTGAGCTTGAAGCGTGACCCTAATGCAGTCCATAAGTTCTCGGTGAATGCCGAGGGGGTTATCGATTCGCTCGACTACCGGGGCTACACCTATCACGGCATCTCCCTTAATGGCGATTTCGGACCGAAAGGTTTCACGGGCGAACTGCAAATTGACGATCCTAACGCACAGTTCAACCTTTCGGGTAATGTGCATCTTTCTAAGAAACTGCCCGAATTTCACTTTACTGCTAATGCGAAGCGTATTTGTTTGTCGCCTCTTAACTTGTCGAAGAATAAAGACAACTCTTGCATGTCGTTCGATATTGTGGCCGATTTCCAAGGTAAGACGTTCGATGAACTCGAGGGCTCTTTCTCGCTCGACAATTTCCTCTACCAAAGGCCTTCTGGTAAAGACCTGATGGTGAATAATGTCAGTCTGAATGTCACTCCTGCTAAAAATGGTTCTAAAAAGGCGACTCTTTATTCCGACTTCATCAATGGTAACATTTCCGGACAATACCAGTTGGCCGGACTGGTGGCTAACACAAAGAAAATATTACGGAAGTATATTCCTGCTGTTATTTCTTCGGCTGTTGACAAGCAAAGTGGTAATAACTTTACATTCAATTTTAAAATTAATAACACCGAGGTGTTTACCGATGTGTTCAAACTGCCGGTGGCTATGGTTTCGGAAGGCTCGCTCAACGGCTTCTTTAACGATGTCGATGGCAAATTCAGGGTTCGCTTAGAGGCTCCGATGCTTAAAATGGGGAAAAGCACTTTGCAAGATGTGCTGGTGCTTTGCGAAAATCCCGCCTCCGAGGCTAAACTGGTCGCACGTGGCACCATGATGCCTTACCGACGCCGGCGAAATCCCTATTATTTCTCGGTGAACGCTAACGCTAAATCTGACTCTATTTCTTCTCGGGTAAATTTCAGCAATTCTGTCGACGAGACCTATAGCGGTGAACTTAGTGTTCTTACGGTCTTGAATTCGCTGACCAAAGAGGGCCTCTCGGCCGATTTTTTTGTCAGACCTACTGAACTCATTCTGAAGGATTCTGTTTGGAATATACATCAAAGTTTGGTGTCGCTTCGTCCCGGAATTCTTTCTGTCGATAACTTTTTGGTGGAACATGGCGATCAGGAACTCCGCATTAATGGTATGGCTACACGCGAGATGAACGATAGTGTGGGGGTTTATTTGCATAACATACGACTCGGCTACATCAGTAATATGATTAATAACGACCGTATTACTTTTAATGGTATTACAAATGGTAATGTGTATGTTAAGCGTTTGTTCAACAAACCTTATATGTATACGCAACTTGTTGTCGATTCGGCTTTTATGAATTCCTATCAGTTGGCTTCCAAACTCCAGGTCGCTGGAGAGTTCGATACCAGGGACAAGGAGATTTTCTTCGATGCCGACCTTACCTCACATGTCTCTGGGGCAAAGTCGCCTATTATTGGCAGCATTTTCCTTAACCGAGACTCTATGAGCATTGAGGGTGACTTGCACGATATCGACTTGCGCTTTATCCGTACCTATGTGGGCGGTGTTATGGCTGACTTTACTGGATATGCTTCCGGCTGGGTGCGGGCTTTCGGACATTTCGGCGATATTGGAATGGAGGGGAACCCGGTTGCTTCAAATGTTCATTTCGGTATCGAGTTCTTGAATACCGAGTATTTTATTGACCGCGAAATTGTGTATATGAAGCACAACTCCTTTGAAATGCGTAATGGAAAGGCTCGCGATGCACTTTCCGGTAAGGCTGTTGTTAATGCGATGGTTCGGCACCGGGGGTTCCAGAATATGAAGTTTGACGTAAGGGTGCTGTGCGACAATTTGTTGGCTTTGAATACGACTGAAGCCGATAACGAGACGTTCTATGGCAAGGCTTTTGGCGATGGCGAAATTCACATCTATGGCGTGCCCGGGTCTGTCAATTTCGATATGAAGGAACTGGTTACACGTGAAAATACGGTCGTTACTATCCCTATTGGGGGGACGGCCGATGTGGAAAACTCCGACTTCATTACTTTCGTTAACGATGAGGAAAGGCAGACTGCACAAGAGCGCCGCCGGAGCCGTATTGATAAAATTCGGAAAATTCAGGCGGAGAAAAATATCAAGTCACGTATAAAACTCGATATGCAGCTTAATTGCACGCCCGATGCACAAATACAGCTGATTATGGACCCGCGGGCGGGCGACATTATCCGTACGCGTGGTAATGGTGCCATTCATATGACGTACGACTCTCAGACTGCCGACTTTGGTATGTTGGGTACCTACGAGGTTACTAAGGGAGACTATCTCTTTACTGTACAGAGTGTCATTTCCCGTAAATTCAGCATTCTGCCGGGTAGCCAGCTCCATTTTACGGGTAGCCCTTATACGGCCGGCATGAACGTACGTGCCAAATACTCGTTAAACGCTTCGTTGAGTAATATCTTGTCCGACGACCCTTCCTATTCGAAAATTACCAATGCGAATGTCGATTGCCTGCTTTATCTGACGGGAACTATTCAGCGACCGATCATCAAGTTTGGACTCGAATTGCCTAATAGCGACGAAGAGGTCCGCCGTAAGCTGGCGAGTGTGGTCAATACCGAAGAGTCGCTCAACCGAAATGTTGCTTCCTTATTGGCTTTGGGACATTTCTATACCATGGATAAGAGTGTCGGCCAGTCGGGGGCTTCTGGTAACAGCGAACTGTCTTCTGTAGGTTTCTCTACGCTGTCTTCCGAAATCGGTAGTTTGCTTTCCCGTATTAACAACGATGTGAATGTAGGGGTTAATTACAATCCGGGCTCTGAATCTACTGCTACCGGACAAGAATTTGAGGTGGCGCTGTCTACCCAGTTCCTGAACGACCGACTTTTGGTTAATGGTAATTTCGGATACCGCGAAAATGCGGTACCTACTATCGATGAACAGGCTGGTAACAGTGGCATTATCGACTTCGATATCGAGTATAAGTTGAACCCTTCTGGCAAGTTCCGACTCAAAGCATTCAACCGTTCCGATAACAGTTACTTCAGACAAAACGCTAATGGTACCACTCAAGGGGTGGGACTAATATATAGAGAAGATTTCGATACCTACAGCGAGTGGTTGAAACGTTATTGGAAACCTGTTAAAGGTGCTTTCTCAAAAAATAAAAAGTAACTTTACAATTTCCTACGTGTAGGTCTCGTTATTATTAAATATCGTATTTATTTGAAAATGGTTAAGTTTAAATCTGTTCTTCTGTTCCTTTTGGCCGCTCTTCTTTCTGGTTGCTCGGTCAACCAGACTATCAAGCGCGCCGATAAGAAATATGAAATTGGTGAGTACTATAAGGCTGCCAGCATCTATAAAATTGCCTATACCAGGGTAAGCGCTACTAAAGAACGGCAAAAAAAGGCTTATGTGGCTTACCGCATGGGCGAATGCTATTCGCTGGTGAACGAGAACAACAAGGCTGAAATGGCTTTAAAAAACGCCACACGCTACAAATATGCCGATACGACTGTTTATCTGCTTTATGCCGATGTGCTTAGGAAAAACAAGAAACCACAAGAGGCTATCAAAAATTACGAGGTATTCTTGGCCGCGCATCCGAAAAGTGAGGTCGCCCTGGCTGGTAAGGAATCGTCGGTTCAGGCCATTGAATGGATGAAGAATCCCACTCGGTATAAGGTGAAGAAGATGGATGCTTTTGTCTCGAAGCGGACCGAGTCGTCGCCTTCTTTCCCTGCTGGCGACAGCACTACGGTCTACTTTGCGTCTACGCGTGTGGAAAAGGGCGAAAAACGTAAAAATAGCAAAATCACCGGATTACCTACCCATAATATCTATATGTCGCGTCAGAATTCTGCTGGCGCTTGGGACAATATCGAGGCGGTCGAGGGTGAAATCAATACGGCCGATGACGAGGGCTCTCCTTCTTTCTCGGCCGATGGCAAAACCATGTTTTTTACCCGTTGCCGTTATGTGAAGGGGGAAACTCACGGGGCGGAAATCTATTGCGCTAAACGTAATGGTGGCAAATGGGGTAAACCTGTTAAGGTCGAACTGTCGAAAGACAGTTCCATTTCTTTTGCTCATCCTACTGTGTCTTCCGATGGTAAGGTCCTTTATTTTGTTTCCGATATGCAGGGGGGATTTGGTGGTAAAGATATCTGGTTCAGTGTGAATAATGGTGAAAAGTGGGGGGCTCCTCAAAATGCCGGTCCTAAAATCAACACGGCGGGCGACGAGATGTTCCCTTTCCTACGTCATGATACGTTATTGTATTATTCGTCTAATGGCCTTCCCGGTTTTGGCGGTCTTGACATCTTTTGTGCGACTCTTTCAACAGACGGACAATGGAAAAATGTGAAAAACATGATGTATCCGATTAACTCCAATATGGATGATTTTGGTATCAGTTTTGTCGAGGGGGCTGAAAGTGGTATGTTCTCTTCTAACCGCGACGACCGTAAGGGATACGACCGTATCTATTCGTTTGTGCTGCCTCCTGTTGTTTTCAATATTGCCGGAAAAGTTACTAGCACGTCGGGCGAGCCTTTGCCAGATGCCATTATCCGTATTGTTGGAAACGATGGTACTAACCTGAAAATTCATGCCAAGAAGGATGGCTCGTTCTCTTATCCGTTGAATAGGAATGTCAAATATGTGATGCTGGGTAACTGCCGTGGTTATCTAAACCAAAAAGATGCGGTCAGAACCGATAGTCTCGACGACAGCCACACGTTTAAGATTAACCTGTCGTTAGCCTCTGTTTCTAAGCCTGTTGGCCTCGATAACATCTTCTTTGAGTTCGGTAAGGCGACTTTGACAAAAGAGTCTGATAAAAGCCTCGACAAACTGGTGAAACTGTTGAACGACAATCCGAATATTACCATTGAGATTGGTGCGCATACCGACCGGGTGGGCTCGGCCGAGGGAAACTTGCGCTTGTCGGGCGAACGTGCTGAATCGGTTGTTAATTACCTTATAAAAAAAGGAATTGAGGCTGAACGCCTAACTGCTAAGGGCTATGGTAAGTCTACTCCAGTGGTTGTCGATGCCAAATTGGCCAAACAATACTCTTTCTTGCACGATGGACAGGTGCTTGACGATGGTTCTCTCGACCAGATGAACGCTGAACAACAGGAAATAGCCAACCAGATTAACCGTCGTACTGAGTTCCGTGTGCTGAAAACCACTTATAAGATGTACTGATAGATTTGGTTCTGCCCACTTGGTTGGCTTTATCTTAAGTCCTATTGTAAAGATCTTGGTGCTGGTGGTCAATTGTCCTACCTTTTCCGAAAAAATATGCGGGCTTCCCCTTAATGTGGGAGAGCCCGCTTTTGTTTTGTTATTATAAAATCCTGTCATTTATCAATGTTTGAATTGTTCTCTACCCAATTGAGATTTATGCTGTTTTTTCGGTTGCTAAAGGTGTTCTTAACATCGAACTTGCTACTGGTTTACTCCTCAGATGTCTTGTGTCCCATACAACTGCTTAAAAAATTCAAAACAAATGTAGGATGTGTAAGATATGTCAAAGAATTTTGTTTCAAAATGCGGATATGAAATAAAGTTTTTGTTCTTTGCTTGATTTTTACAAATCTATTACCGATTATTTCTTTACAATTGCGTATTATTTAAAAAAGCTTAATGCCATGACTAAATTTTATACACTAACTATTGCCTCTCTTGCTTTGTCGGTAGCTGTTGCTGCCCAAGATTGTAATGTGAATTTATCAAGCGTGAAACAAAAAATACAAGGGTTTGGCGGTATCAATCATCCTTGTTGGACGGGTTACGACCTTACGGATAACGATATTGATAAACTTTTCGGTGTGGGTGAGAACAAACTGGGGCTTTCTGTTATGCGTATCTGGGTCGCAGAGAATGAAAATAATTGGAGTAGGGAACTGCCTACTTGTAAGAAGGTTCAGAAAATGGGTGTGAAAATTTTTGCAACCCCTTGGAATACGCCTTCTGCCGATATGTGTACGAAGACGACCGCTTTTTGTAACAATCCTTCTTGTCAGTATCGTGCTAACGAGAAACAGATTAACACGAGCGCTTTCTCGAAGTATACCGACCATTTGGTGAAATTTAACAACTACTTGCATGACAACGGTGTCAACCTCTATGCTATGAGTTTTGCTAACGAGCCCGATTATGGACACGACTGGACGTGGTGGAGTACCGACCAGGTTTACGATTATACAAAAAACTATGCCGGAAAACTTCGTGTGAACGGCACAAAGGTGATTACTGCCGAAAGTTTTGCCTTTAGCAAAGGTCTCTACGACAAGGTACTGAACGATGCTAGCGCGCTTAAGAATATCGACATTCTTGGTACACATTTCTATGCAAGTGGTGCTTCTACTGGCGATAATTTCTTTAAATACTCCCTTGGCGACCAAAAGATAGCCAGTGATCCTGACAAAGAGTTATGGATGA
This sequence comes from Bacteroidales bacterium UBA4345, assembly GCA_002396385.1. GTDB lineage: Bacteria > Bacteroidota > Bacteroidia > Bacteroidales > Paludibacteraceae > Physcocola. The sequence continues at coordinate 7,280 of DGTD01000086.1, read as the reverse complement.
CGGAGTACTACACTTCGTCTAACGCTACGAATGGTTCGCCTTGCCGTGCGAATGTTTGGCCCGAGGCTTTGGAAGTTGCCTATTCTATCCATCGTGGATTGACTCTCTCTAATATGAGTGCTTATGTCTGGTGGTATTTGAAGAGGAACTATTCGCTCATTAATAATGGCGACACGAACAACGATAATGCTAAGGATGGACAGATTACGAAGCGAGGTTGGCTTTTCGGTCAGTTCGCCAGATTCATCCGACCTGGTTTTTATCGTGTTGACTGTACTATTAACCCTACTTATAATGTGTACACGTCGGCTTATAAAAATGGTGACGATGTTGTGATTGTTGCCGTTAACATGAGTACCGAAGCTAAGACCATCAATATTTCTGTCCCTGGAACAAAGGTGCAACAGTGGAATGTTTGGATTACCGACCAGACTAGAAACATGAAACAGCTCGATGCTATCAACAAGGGCGCTTCTTTCTCTGTTACTCTTCCGGCTAAAAGCTGTGTCACTTATGTGGGTGAGGGTAGCGGTAAGGTTAGTCTCGATATTGCCGCCGATAAATATGTTATTGAAGAGGGCGACAGCGTGCTGATTACCCCTACTTATAAGAGTGAGGCTGAAATCAAAAATATCAAGTTCTTCGAAGGCGATGACCAAATTAAAGACAAGTGGGTCGCTCCTTTCGCTTTCTATTTTGGTGCGGACGCTTCTCTCGGAAAGCACACTATCAGTGCCGTTGCATACGACGAGAATGGAGAGTCGGGCGAGGCTGCCCCTATCACTATCGAGGTGGTTAAAAAAGCGGGACCTTTTGGTGGTGTTCCTGCCTTGATTCCGGGCATTGTTGAGGCTGAAAACTTTAACGAGGGGGCGGCTGGCATTTCGTTCAACGACCTCGGTGAGGAGAATAAAGGCGATGCTACTTACCGGTCTGACGCTAATGTCGACGTCTATGTTTGCGATGGTGGTTACGCTGTCGGTTACTGTGAGGCGGGTGAGTGGCTCAAGTATACTGTCGATGTGGAAAAAGATGGTGATTACTTGGTTTCGGCGAATGTGTCTGACGAGGGGGGAGCTTCTTCTTTCTCTGTTATGTTCGATGACGATGAGGCTTCCAAGGTTCTTTTCGACACTGAGGATACTGGCGATTGGACTACATACAAAGAACTGACTTCCGATAAGGTCGTTAAGTTGACTGCCGGTATTCATGAAATGCTTGTTAGTATCGAATCTTCGTGGGTCAACATCGACTGGATTAAGGTAAAGTCCGATAACCAGGCTGGTATTGGATCGGTGACTGCTGAAGCTTTCCCTGCTGGCGAGTACATGGTTTGCGATGTGAATGGTAAACAGCTTGGCTCTGTGACAATTAACTCAAGAACAGACTTCGATGATAAGTTCACAGAGAAAGGGGTTTATATTCTTGTTGCTGCCAATGGCAAATCGTTTAAATATGTAAAATAATCTAATACATTATAAACATGAGTACACTTTATAAATCTGCGCTTGTGTCCGCTTTGGGCGCAATGCTTTCGATTTCGGCTGTCGCTCAGAACCTTCCGGGTGTTCAAAGCACCATTAATGTGAATGGTAAGAACCGTACCATTGATGTGTATGCTCCTAGCGGAATGGGCGAAAACAGACCGTTGGTGATTTCTGCACATGGTATGGGGCAGGATATCGCTTACCAGAAGAAACAGTCTCGCTGGGACCAGGTTGCCGATACGGCCAAGTTCTTGGTCGTTTATCCGCAGTCCGACGGTTCTACTTGGGATTTGAGCGGCAATGGCTCCGATATTGCCTTCATTAAGGCCATCATCAAGGAGATGAGTTCTAAATACAAAATCGACTTGAAACGTGTCTATATGTCAGGTTTCTCAATGGGTGGCATGCTGACTTACGCTGTTGCCAATAACATGGCCGACCAGATTGCTGCTTGTGCTCCGGTTTCTGGGTATCCTATTGGCGATTTGACTGCCAAACCTTCGAGGCCTATTCCTATTATCCATACCAATGGCGATGCCGACGACGTGGTCCACTACGAACCTTGGAAAGGTAACTTCAACGGTATGTACCAGGAACAGCAGGGTGCTTATGCGCAGGCCAAGGCTTGGGCTGCGGCTAATGGTTGTGACGACACTCCTGTTGAGTCTGTTGTCAGTGGTGCGGCTACCCGTTATTTGTGGAAGAACGGTAAATGTGGCGTTGAGGTTTGCCTGAACAAGATTTATGGTAAGGGACACTGGCCTTCAAACGACACTTATCATTCTGTTCGCGAAATCTGGCAGTTCCTTCGTCGCTTCTCGTTGGATTGTGGAACCTCTAATAATGATAATCCTAACAATCAAGACAATCCTAATAATCAGAATAATCCTGAGGATGGTCCTTATAATGGCTCTCCTGCTGTTATTCCTGGCTCTATCGAGGCTGAAGAGTACGATTTCGGCGGACAGGGTGTCGCTTATAGCGATGAGGATACTGAAAACCGTGGTGAGGCTTTCCGTACTGATGGTGTTGACATCTACAAAGGCGCAACTGGTTTTGTTATTGGTTACAACCAGACCGGCGAGTGGTTGAACTATACGGTTGATGTGAAGGAGACTTCTAAATATAAGGTTTCTGTTTCTGCGGCAACCGATAATGCTACCGCCTCTTTCCAACTCTTGATTGACGGAAAGGCTATCACTGGCGATATTTCTGCTCCTAACACTGGCAGCTTCTCTGAGTTCTCGACCATCACCTTCCGTACAAGCGAAATTTCTGCTGGTCAGCACACGCTTCAGCTGAAGGTTACTAACAGCTGGTTCGATATGGACTATATGACTTTCGAGAAGTATGAGTCTAACGGTAGCGACCCTTACGATGAAAGCGGTTGCGTGGTTGGATCGCGTGACGAGGTCGAACTGGCTTCTATCTTCTCTGGTATCGCTTTGAGTAACGTTAATCCTAAGGTTAAACCTACTACTAACCACAATCCGATTATGACTCAGCGTTATGGGGCTGACCCATGCGCTATGGTTTATGGCGACTCGGTCTACATCTACATGACGCACGATATCTACGAATACGATAATGCGGGTAAAATTAAGTCGAACGGTTATGGTAACATTACTGAAATTGTATGCCTTGCTTCTGCCGACCTCGTTAACTGGACCGACCACGGGCCTATGAAGGTGGCCGGTAATGGCGGAATCTCTAAAGCCGTTAACTCTTGGGCACCTACTGCCTGCCATGCGAAAATAAATGGAAAGGAACGCTTCTTCCTCTATTTCGCTAACAATGGTAATGGTATTTATGTGGTGGCTTCCGACACCCCTTATGGCCCTTGGGAAGATGTGAAGAATGGACAGGGACTGATTACCCGTCAAACTCCAAATTGTGGTAATGTGGAATGGTTGTTTGACCCTGCTGTGCTTATCGACGACGATGGTACTGGCTATCTTTATTTCGGTGGTGGTGTACCTAAAGGCAAGGATGCTGATCCTGGTACGGCACGTATCGCAAAACTTGGTAAGGACTTTATCAGCATCGACGGTACTCCTACTACTTTGAATCCGCCTTATCTGTTCGAGGATGCGGGTATCAACAAGATTGGTAATAACTATGTGTATTCATATTGTACGAACTGGAATACTGGTGGTAACAATATCGGTATCAACAATGCCGTTATTGCTACTATGATTTCTAATAAGCCGATGTCTGATTTCAAATTCGACCGTAAGGTCTTCGACAACCCTTCCAAATGGCTTGGCGATAATGGTAACAACCACCACAGCTTCTTTAAGTTTAAGGACAAGTGGTACATCTGCTACCACAGTCAGTGGATTCAAAACCAGATTGGTGTAAGTGGTGGTTACCGTAGCTCGCATGTCGATTATGCCAATGTTGACGAGTCGGCTGGTAAAATTATGGGTGTGTCGGCTGGTACTACCAAGGGGGTTGACCAGGTGACTTATGTCGATGCTACGAAGAACATTCAAGCCGAGTGCTTTGCTTGGCAGAACGGCGTGTCTGTCAACTATGTGGGCAAGTCTACAAATATGGCGGTTAGCGGTAAAGATGGCGCTTGGATTGGCGTCTGTGGCGTTAAAGCTCAAGATGTTAACCGATTCAAGGCCCGCGTTTCTGCTCCTTGTGGTGGCGCTATCAGAATCTCTACAGGTTCTGCCAATGGTCCTGTAATTGGTTATTTGAATGTGGAGGCTAACTCTTCTTTCGAGGAATTCAAGTGTAAGTTGTCTTCCGATATCCCTACATCTAAAGATTTGTTCTTTACTTTTAGTGGCGAACTGGCGTTCGATTCTTGGAATATGTTCTATGAAGACCCAGCCAATGACGAGTTGGTTGAATCGGGTGTTGCTTCGCTTGCTGTAGAGCCAAATCCGGCAAAGAATGTGGTTACTGTCAGCGGTTTGACTGCAGGTGATATTGTCACAGTTACTACAGCGTCAGGTGTCGTTGTTAAAACTTTTGTTGCAGAGGCTGATGTTGCTCAGATTTACGTATCAGATCTTTCTACTGGCGTATATTTCGTATCGAACGGTTTGAAGACTGTTAAGATGATTAAGTATTAATTCGGTGCTTACATACATAGAATGGATAGCGATGGTGTAAAAAGCTATCGCTATCTTTTGACCTATAGGTCTAAAAAAAACAGCTGGCAATATCGCCAGCTGTTTTCATTAATATGCCGTTCATCAGAGTTTTTCAATTTCATCGGCGGAAAGCCCGGTAACGGTGGAGATGATGTGGATATCAACACCGCATTCTTTCATTTTGCGGGCGTTGTCTATTTTTTCTTCTAATTTACCCGCTTCTTTACCTTTCTCCAAGCCAATAGCTTCGCCCTTTTCCAAGCCAATTGCCTCACCTTCCGCACGTCCTTTTACCAAGCCGATAGCCTCGCCTTTCTCCAAGCCGATAGCCTCGCCTTCCTCACGGCCCTTGTTAAAAGAGCCGTCCATCAGGGCTTTCTCGGTAGCGGCCATATCTCTGTACTTGTCGTAAGTGGCGAGCTGCTCATCGGAATAAGCACCACGCTCTACGATGGAGATGGCCTTGCTGATTTCGGGATCGTCAAGTAATTCTTGCGGTGCATCTTGTGTTTTCTCGTTGATCTCGGTCAGGAAGCGTAGCCATAGTCGGTGCATCCTGCCTATCGTTGGTGACTGCGGTACGAACTTGGGCAGTTCCACAAACACCATCTCTATTCCCTCTATAACACGCTCCGGATTGCCTTGTTCTGCCATTTGGAAGAGGTGGTAGTGCTCGGTGCCGCTGAAGGCGTTGTCGTTCACAATGCTGAGCGAGTAATCGGGTTGCAGACTGCTGTAGCTGTAGCCCTTGTCCGCCTGCTTGACGTAGGATTTCGAAGCGTTGAACAGCACACGCTGCTTGAACTCGTCGGTCCAGTACATCTGCATCTCCACAATGAACTGGCGCCCCTGGTCGTCCTTGCACCGCACGTCGACTATGGAGTACTTTTTCAAGGGGCTGTCGGGAACCAACTCCGGTGGCAGATATTCGATATCAACCACTTTCGCCCCTTCCTTGAACGGCAGCAGCGCGTTCAGGAAACTGATAATAAGGTCGGGATGTTCTGCGAACACCGCCTTGAAAGTCAGGTCGTATTTCGGATCTAGATACTTGCCCATAAGCCAATTCGTTTTCACAAAGTTAACCATTATTCGAAACACTTCAAAAAATAAAAAACTTCACACAATTTAAGAATAATAGCCACAGAGCATTTTGAAATTAGTTCTATTGTAACAGAAAATACTTACCTTTACAAAAAGTGGAAAAACTCTCTCGCTGTCAAACACAGCAAAGGTCAAGCCGAAAGATGGCACTGGCAAGTCCGTCGGCGGCACTGTGACCCATAACTACCGCTACGACGACTGGAACCGCCTGACAGGCGCAGCTGGCACGTTCGGAACGGGAGGAAGCAGTGCGTTGTTCACGCCCGCAATGGCCTACGACGAGGTGTACAACATCACCCGCAAGAATTTGGACCTTGAGCTGCACATTCCGCTTTTCTCAACGACTACGTGAACAACCCGTCGTTCTGCTGCGACGGCGGTGGTTTACAGTTGTTTACTGACTTGGTCCCCAGTCTGCAACCGACACTGCGCTAGCCCTCTACTTCAACCATCCCGACCACCTCGGCAGTACCGCCATGGTCACCGACCTTGACGGCTGTATTACCCAGAACGTGGTGTACATCCCTTACGGCGAGGTGTTTGTGGAAGAGCGCAATGGCAGTTGGGCTTCGCCCTACCTGTTTAACGCCAAGGAACTGGATGAGGAGACAGGGCTGTATTATTATGGAGCGAGGTACTTGGACCCTCCGGGAGCAAGGTGGCTGAGTGTGGACCCGGTGTGGGAGAAGTATATGGGCATGAGCCCGTATAACTATTGTGCGGGGAACCCGGTGAAGTTGGTGGACCCGGATGGGAATGAACAGAAAGGTGTAAGAATTATACTTCAATTTTCAGATGAGCCAGATATAAGAGATGCAGCAAAAACACGTATTAGCGAAATAAAATCACAATATCCTAATGATAAATTGATTTTTATTAAAGATTGTTTTTTGGATAAATTAAAAGGAAAAATAGAGTCTGAAATTGCAATTGCATCGAAAGAAGGTTATAAGAAGACAAAAGAATTAGCAGTTTTTAGTCATAATGGGCCAGATGGTCCATTATATCAATTCTCCGATGGTTATAATGGTGACTTACGTTTAAGCAATCACACCTACAATCCCATAGATGACAGACAGATGACAATTGATGGATGGAAAGGAATCGATTACAACTTTGATAAAAAAAATAGTATTGCTGCGTTTTATGGTTGTCAATCTGCTTCTTTTGCTAAAAAATTTCTAGAAAACACCAACGTTCAATCTTCTGCAGGCAATCCAGGTAGAGCAGGAGGAACTTATAGTATTAGAGGGGACTTCAATTCAACATGTTTAAATAAGATTATGAATGTCAGTGACCCTATTTATCTTAGAGCAGAAGATTCAGGAAAAGTATTGCCGATGTATCTGTATAAGAGGGGGTATTTTGAATTAAATTACGATAATAGTAAAGATTTAAAAGAGTTTTATATATATGAGAATCCAACAGTCCAATAATAAAGGAATACTAAAATTTTTATTGGTGTTTTTTAAGGTAAGTGTAACATATGTTGCCTTATCCATTCCAATAAACCATTTATGTGGAAATGAATTATTTGACTTTCCCTATGGATTGAGTTTCGGTTTCCCATCCTGTTATT
>DGTD01000124.1 GCA_002396385.1 Bacteroidales bacterium UBA4345 | reverse complement strand
TATTGCTGTCCGCTAAAAAATAAAAAGCATAAAACTCCAGTCCGCTAGGCCTATAAATACGCGTAGCGGACTGTTTTTTTGAAAAACAACCCCCTCAATCGAAAAGAGATGGCAATGAAGGGGGCGCATTTTCCTCTTTAAGAAGTTTGTTCCAATCTTTTTCTGGCTCTTCAAGGAAGGTGTAGCAGTTGATATAGTACATAAGTGTAATCCTGATGATTGTGGCTAACCCTGAAAAGCTCCAGGTTCTGTTTTTCACCCTCTTTTGGATGACCATTAGCAGTAAGTTGGCAATAAGGGTTGTCCAAATTTGGATCTTGATAGCATTTTCGCTCTCCCCGTAGAAATAGCGCAGAGGAAAATTTTGTTTCAGTTGTTTGAACATAAGTTCGATTTCCCACCTTTTCCGATAGATGCCGATAATGTCACTCTCATCCATTCCCATGTCGTTTGTGAGTAGTGACACAAGTTTGCTTCTCGTCTTTTTGATGTCCACATATGTGATGATTCGCGCATGGTGATTGATATCCTCCGTGTCTTTACACTTCTTGTTGAATGTGACATGCTGCGTTCTGGAGACCATCAAGCCGTCCTTGTTTACATAAATAGTGTCTTTGTCGATGGTGTATTTGAGGTTCTTCTTCATCTTTGTCACATAGACTACTCCTCTCCGAGTCAGTTCATCCAGTTTCTCATAGTCAATGTAGGCTCTGTCAATCGCAAGTATGTCTCCTGCTGCATATTGGGATGGTTGCAGCATAAAACTGTCATGGGTGGCTGCAGACGTGAACTTGATGTCGGACGGAACACCTTCGTTTGCATGTATGATGGAGTGTGCCTTTATGCCACCTTTCTTCTTCCCAGTCTTAGGATGTCTGCCGACTCCTTTGAATACGAGGTTTGAAAAAAGGCTTATGGTGGTGGAGTCCATTATCTGTAGGAACTCGAGCCATTTCGGGTTCTGTCGTTTCCGGCTGTCCGCTGAAAGTTCGGCCTTGTAGGTGTTGTACAAGTCCCTATATACTTTCTCGAACACTTTTTCTGAGCGTCGTTTGTTCGCATCTGAAAGTGTACTCCTTTTAGGCATGCTGGTCATGCCTATGTGCGACAGCTTCCGAGCCTCAGGCAGCATAGAGGCTGATATCTCACGCAGTGAGTCCAGGCGTTTTATGACGGCATAAAGCATTGTCAGAAGATGTTGCCACCCGTCAAAATGTTTTATGTATCTTTCCTTGCCGACAGTTTCGCAAAACTCAAGAACTTTTCGCTTGTCTAGCAAATTTATTAATTGTCCGTATATCGGCTGTCCGCTAAAATGTGTACTTTTGCTCATCGTTTATGGGATTTTTGTGGTGAAAACAAAATAAACGAAAAAGGCTGAATCCGACTCTCGAATTCAGCCTAATTTTTTTATTGAAGTTAACGTTTACCGGACAGCAATAATAAAAAATGTTAGTATGAAGATTAAGACAATCTTTTTCGTCCTCGTATTTTTTCCCGTGCTGAACTCGTGTATTGACGATGATAGCACACCAGATGTAATCAATTCACTAGTCCACACCATCAATCCGCCTGAAATGGTGACTGTATATGGAACATCGGTTACAGGTACCGATTCGATAGGCGTTTTCACTATGGGTCGGAAAGTTCATTTATCTGATTTTTGCATCAGTCGTTATCTTGTTACAAGAGATCTGTACAAAAAAGTCATGATAGGTGACTCTCATGCTAACTGTGCACCTAGTTCGTGCGATAATAATGCCATGTATAAAGGTTCAATTGCCGAAAACGAAATAGAAGAATTACGCCCTGTTGAATCGGTCTCGTGGTTCGACGCTGTCTATTTCTGCAACAGGCTGAGTTCATTAACAGGTTTAGAGTGTGTCTACGAGATAAAAAACATAACTCGTGACGAAAACCATTCAATAAAAAAAGCCGAGGTTATTATAAAACTCGAAAAAAACGGCTACAGACTGCCAACTGAAGCCGAATGGGAGTACGCTGCCCGCGGCGGTGACCCTACGGCCGAAGACTGGACCTACTGTTATGCGGGTGCCGACTCAAAAAATGCTGGAGCGACAAAAGATCCAGACCTCGACGCGGTAGGATGGTACAACTGCAATGCGGCAAATGGTATTACCTCGGAAAGGAATCCGGAGACTATGCATGGTACACACCAGGTGGGACTCAAACAAGCCAACCGTTTGGGTCTGTACGATATGAGCGGTAATGTATGGGAATGGTGTAACGACTGGCCGGCCGACATTGCTCCAAACGGGGTTGACAATCCGGTTGGCCCCTCAAATGGAACAGAAAAAGTTATTCGTGGAGGAAGCTGGCTTCATGGTTGGGCCTTATATTGCGGTGTGAAGGTTCGTCACAAAGCCGAGCCTGGAAATGCGCCCGATTATTATGGTATACGCCTGGCGCGCAGTTTAAGATGAGACGGACATGTGGTTTTCAATTGGGGCGATTTATACGGCTCTACCCACTTTTGATGATTCTAGGTTAAAAAATCATATGATTTAGGGATAGCCGTTACTTTTTTTACACTGTAATTTTGCCCTGTGAAACAATAAAACGTATAGAGATGAAGATAAAAAAAGTAATGGCCTTTTTGTTGGCTGCGGCAACCGTTTTGTGTGCGGCTAGCTGTAACGATGACGATGACGAAGAAGGTCTTGATGAAATTCCAAGACATGAGAAAACTGTAACTCCTGCCGATGCGGTAGTTGGTTCTTATGTTGACTCGCTCAGTTACACGGTAGGCACCATGTCGAGCGGCACCATACAAGACGACACGCTGACCATCAGTAAGGTTGATGGTAAAGACAACCTGGTAAATCTGCACTTCTCGCAATATATGGGTATGGGCGGCAAAAGTTCGTCGCTCAACATCTACAATGTGGTGGTGTCGGGTAAAGACGGCAAATATACACTAAGCGCCAGCAAAGACGAAAATGCCGCCACGAAGGCAAAGATGACCAGCTCGGCCTACGATGTCACCAAATTAGAGGCTGACGTTGACGACAATGGCATCGGCCTCACTTTCGATTTCGTGATTGCCGCCATGAATGCGACTTTCTCTAACGAATTTAAAAATGGTGTAAAAGTCGACAAATAAAACATAAGACGGGAAACGGTATAATAGTTATACACCTAGACAGCCTCATTCATTCTACCAATGATTGGGGCTTTTCAATTGAAACAACTGTAAATAGATGTTCCAGGGGCGGATGTTTCCTGACTGTATAACGAGGAATTCCTTCAAACAATAGGATTTTCTCCGACTCCGTTTTGCGACTATATTAATCCATAAAGCATCAAAAAAAACATGTATAATAGAAATATGTGCCGCCTGTTACTGGCCCTTTCGCTGGTCGCTGGTACCACCTCGTGCGACGGTTTGTTCGACGGCATCTACGACGACGAGGTCCCAGCCGTTGAGACCGGTATGCAGGTCGGTCAAATGACTGTTGACGCGACCAGTTACGGACAATGGGTCTACATTAATTTCCACAACAAGACGATCCACAACATAGACATCAGCACCGACAGCGTTAGCGGAGCCGCCAACTTTACCGAACCCGACGAATGGGATATTGCCATACACCGTTTCCAGGTTAAAACGAATAACGGTTCGGCTATTGAAACGGTTTACACTTCGATAGACGATTTGAAAAAAGCCGGTCAACTGCCCGACAGCACTTTTATGTCTGACACTTGGTACGACAAGAAGGTGATTACCGACCTGAGCGGCATGATGTCGGGCAACATCAAATACTGCCCTTCGTATGTGAACGATATTGTCGGGCGCTGGATTACGTCAAGTGGAATGCCACCTACCTACACAACTTCCGAGAAGGTGTATGTCATCTGTTTGGAAGACGGCTCGTATGCGGCCCTCCACTTCGACAGCTATATGGACAACGAGGGTACGAAAGGCTATATTACCTGTAGCTACGAATACCCACTAACTTTCTGAAACGCATGTCTATGAAAAAACAAGCAATAACTCTGGCTATGGCTGTCTGCGCAACTATGGCCGCCGCTCAGGCCGACAGAGACACTGTCGTTGAAATCGACGAGGTTGTGGTAACGGCAACACGCACCAATAAGACGCTTAAAGATGTGCCTATCATTACCCGCGTGGTAGGCGTTGAAGAAATTAAAAGAACCGACGCTACCAACATTCAAGACCTGCTGCAGCAAGAAATTCCGGGGGTGGAGTTTTCGTACACAATGGGCAGCCAGCCTTCGCTCAGTTTCCAGGGCTTCAACGGTAAGGACGTGCTCTTTCTGGTCGACGGTGAGCGACTGGCCGGCGAAACTCTCGACAATGTAGACTTTACCCGCATCAACATGGACGATGTGGAGAGGGTGGAGATTGTAAAAGGCGCATCGTCATCACTCTATGGATCGAACGCTGTTGGCGGTGTTATCAACATCATCACAAAGAAGCCGCAAAGGCCGTGGGACGTTATCTTCAACGCCAAATACGGTGCACACAACGAACAGCGATACGGCGGTATAGCCGCTTTCAAAATTGGGAACTTCTCGACTTCGACCAACCTGCAACACACATCGTGCGACGAGGTGGACTTCAAGAAAGAGAGTGCCTACAAGGCTTACGGCTACAACACCTGGAACTTTAAAGAGAAACTGGGTTACAAGTTCGGCAAGCACTTCAACCTGACGGGGCATGCCGGCTACTTCCTGCGTGAACGCAACTATTCGGAATCGCAAACAAACCGTTTCCGCGATTTCAGTGGCGGGTTGAAAGCCAACATCATGCTCAACTACAGCAACAATCTGGAGTTGAGCTACCTCTACGACCAGTACGACAAGAGCGACTTCTATTATGACGAGTATGACATTCTCGACTACAGAAACGTGCAGAACACGGTTAGAGCCCTATACACACACGACTTCAACAAAGACTTGAACGTGATTATCGGGGGAGATGTTATACGTGACTACCTGATGACCTACCAGTTTGCTGACACGAGTGGCAAGCACCAATATACCGCCGACCTCTTCACACAGTTCGACTGGAACCTGACAAAGAAATGGAACGCTGTGGGCGGACTGCGTTTCGACCACTTTTCGGTGAACAACAACAACCATGTAACTGCAAAAATGGGACTGATGTACAAGTGCAATAACGACTTACGGTTCAGAGGCTCGTATGCAGGCGGTTTCAGGGCTCCGACACTAAAAGAAACGGAACAGGAATTCCTTATGGGCGGATTCATGTACATCTACGGTAACAAGGATCTGAAACCGGAAAACAGCAACAACTTCCAACTTTCGGCAGAATATACAAAGGGCATTCTCGACTTTTCAGTATCGGGCTTCTACAACACGTTCGACAACCGCATAAGCACCCGCTACGACTCTCTCTACTATAACGGACAGCCCGTGACCAGCAGTTTCAGAAAAGAACACGCCGATAAACTGAAAGAGTGCGAAAAGAGGGAAGCTTACGCCATTTACGAGAATATGGAAGACTTGCAGGTGACCGGCTTTAACGTAGACCTGAAAGCCAACTTCAATTGCGGCATTAGGGCCTCTCTCGCCTATGTCTACACACACGAGAGCAACCTAAATTCCGGCTCTACCCGTCCGCACACCGCCAACTGCAAGTTAGAGTACCGACACGACTGGAAGAACTACGGCTTCAACATCGGCCTGTCGGGCCGCTATCTGTCGGAACTCGACTACGGAGGTTCGTCTTCCTACGAAGACTACTCCATCTGGAAACTGTCGCTGATGCAGTACATCTGCAAGGGTATATCGGTGAACCTGACGGTAGACAACCTGTTCAACTATGTGCCTGCATCGTATAGCGCTGTTTCGCCAAGCACTACGGGAACATCGTTCTCGGTTAGCACAACCATAGACCTTTACAAACTGACTCACCGCCATGAGTCAGGACAGAAGACTAAATGACAACAAAATAGCAAGTAAATGAAGAAGAAGATTTTAAAAGCGGTCCTGGCTGTGCTTCTTATAGCTGGCGCCATTCTTGTGTGGAAAATGTGGGTGCGTCCGACCCGGATTGCATTCGTCAACTACCAGATTATCACCTTCGGAGAAATCAATAAGGCGAATACCAATTCCTTTATCAAGCTAAAGGATGTCAGCACCGACGACATTGCCGACCTGTCGGACTACGATATGGTTTTTATGAACGCTATGGGCATGCGTATAACCGAGGCACAACGCCAGCAACTGACAGACATTTCAAAAAAAGTGCCCTTCCTTACGCTTTCAGCCACAAATCCGGCCAACAACATTTGCAGTTTGGAAGACGTTGACCAGGAGTTCCTGAAGCAGTACGCACAAAACGGAGGGCGTAAGAACTTCCGCAACATGCTGCTGTATGTTCGAAAATTTGTCGACGGTAAAAAATTCAGAGCCAACGAGCCCGATGTTGTGGCTCCCCGCGAGAACCACCTGCTCTACCACTACGACGTTACAGACGCAGACCAAGAGAACAAAGGGTTTGAGACCATATCGGAATACAACGCCTACCTGAAACAGAACGGTTTATGGAACGAGAAAGCACCACGCATCATCATCACCGGTGCTATGGGCGAACCTTCGGCCATGGCCAAGGCACTGGAAGAGACGGGTAACATGGTGTACTGTGTCAACAGCGTGCAACGCCTGATAACCACCAACCAGATTGACAGTATCAACCCGTCTGCCGTCATCAACATGGCGCACGGACGAATGGGAGACTATATGGTCGACTACCTGAAAAAACAGAACATTCCTCTATTCCTGACCCTGAACGTCAACCGCCTTAAAAGCGAATGGGAGGCCGACAAGATGGGTATGAACGGCGGCTTCCTCTCACAAAGTGTTGTAACGCCAGAAATTGACGGTGCCATACGTCCGTTTGTGCTGTTCGCCCATGAAGAAGATGCCGAAGGACTGCGCCACGTGGTTGCCATCCCCGACCGGTTGAACACCTTCGTCATGGCAGTGAACAACCACATCAGATTGAAGAAAAAGCCAAATGCCGAGAAAAAAGTCGCTATTTACTATTACAAGGGGCCTGGACAGAGTGCCATGGCCGCTGCTGGTATGGAAGTTGCCCCATCTCTCTACAACCTGCTGCTTAATCTGAAAAAGGAAGGTTACAAGGTAGACGGACTGCCCCAATCGGCCAAGGAATTAGAAGCCCTTATCCAAAATAGGGGTAAAGTGTTCGGCTCTTATGCGAAAGGTGCACAACAGAGGTTCATTAACGAGGCGAGCCCCGTACTAGTCAGCCGCAAACAGTTCGAACAATGGACCCAGCGATGGCTGAGCCAAGAGGCACTGGACGAGATGAAGAAAGTGAATGGTGATTTTCCTGGAAACCAGATGACCAATGGCAACCAGTTGGCTCTTGCCCGCCTGCAGTTTGGTAACGTGTTGCTTATGCCACAAGGCGCTGCTGCAGCCGGAAGTGACACCTTTAAAATTGTGCATGGCGCCAATGTGGCACCACCCTACAGTTATATAGCTTCGTATTTGTGGACGAAATACGAGTTCAAGGCCGATGCCATTATCCACTTCGGCACGCACGGCTCGCTTGAGTTCACCCCGCGTAAACAGGTAGCCCTCAGCAGCAACGACTGGCCCGACCGCCTAGTGGGCGAAATGCCGCACTTCTACATCTACACCATCGGCGACGTAGGTGAGGCTATGATTGCCAAACGCCGCTCGTATGCGGTTACGCAGTCGCACCTTACCGCTCCTTTTCTGGAGAGTAACCTGCGGACTACCTACAACAGGCTGACCGACGCTATAGGCAGTTACGAAAAGGCTATGGACAACGGAAACACTGCCGACGCGCAACGCTGCGCCACAAAAATACGCAGTCTGGCCATTGAGATGGGCATCAGCCGTGAACTCCGTCTCGACACTACCGCCAGTGGTCCCGCCTACAGTGAAGACGATATTGAACGTATTGAGAGTTTTGCAGAAGAAATTGTTAACGAAAAGATTGTGGGTCAACTCTACACGCTTGGAACCCCTTACGAGCCACAGCGCATTACCAGCAGTGTTTTTGCTATGGCAACCGACCCTATCGCTTACAGTGTGCTGGCCCTCGACAAACTGAAGGGAAGAGCCAGCAGCGATGTGGAAAAGCACAAACTGCAGTTCGACAGCCGTTATATGGCGCCTGCCAAAAAACTGGTGGAGCAACTGCTCACTAACCGGGTTACGGCTAAGGACCAACTGGTTATGAAAACTGCTGGAATCAGCGCCGACGAATTCGCAGAAGCCCGAAAAATTGAAGACAACAGCGAGCAAGACCTGATGGCGATGATGATGCGCATGCAACTGACCAGCACAGCCGACAAGGCCAAAAAAGACACGGCAAATAAGAAAGGCAAACAGCCTACGGTCAGCGAACTGAGGAAAAAGGGACTGATGAAGTCTAAAAAAGTTCCACAAATGTCGGAGACCACCTTCAAGATGATGGAAAAAACGGGCAAATTCCCGAAAGAAATGATGGACGCCATCAAACAGGAACAAGAGTGGTACCATGGTCCTAAACTGGTGAACGACAGTTCTAAAAACACAGGGCACAAAGGCAAAGGCGGGAAAGACAGCGTTTCAAAAAAGGAGGGGATGGCGGCCATGATGGCAAAAAAGGGTCCGACCTATACCAAGGAACAGAAGGCCAAAGCCCATGCCATTAACGAAATAGAGCGCGCCATTAAAAACGTTTCGAATTACAAGTTATTGCTACAGTCAAGCCCCGCTAAGGAATTGGCATCGATGACCAATGCACTGAATGGTGGCTATACCGCCCCAAGCCCTGGCGGAGACCCGATTGTGAACCCCAACACCCTGCCGACCGGGCGCAACCTGTACGGCATCAACGCCGAGAACACGCCAACAGAAGACGCCTGGGAGAAAGGAAAGGCGTTGGCCGAGAATACCATCAGCATGTACCGGAAGGCCCACAACGACAGCCTGCCACGCAAGGTGAGCTACACCCTATGGAGCGGTGAATTTATCGAAACGGGAGGTGCGACCATCGCACAAGTACTCTATATGTTAGGAGTTGAGCCAATCCGCGATGCCTTCGGACGTGTAACCGACATCAGACTAATACCGAGCAAAGAGCTGGGCCGACCACGCATTGACGTCGTTGTGCAGACCAGTGGCCAGTTGCGCGACATAGCCGCGTCGAGGCTGTTCCTCGTCAACCGTGCGGTCGAAATGGCCGCAGCTGCCAGCGATGATGAATATGCCAATATGGTGAAAGAGGGTGTCACAGAGAGCGAGCGGGTGCTTGTAGAAAAAGGCATATCACCTAAAGAGGCCCGCGAAATTTCGACCTACCGCGTATTCGGTGCTCAGAACGGAGGTTACGGCACCGGCATACAAGGCATGGTGACCGCAGGCGACAAATGGGAGAGCGAAAAGGAGATTGCCGAAGTATACCTCAACAACATGGGCGCTTTCTACGGTTCGGAAAAGAACTGGGAGTCTTTCCGACAGACCGCGTTCGAAGCCGCCCTGACCCGGACAGATGTCGTCGTCCAACCCCGACAGAGCAACACATGGGGCGCACTCAGCCTCGACCACGTATACGAGTTTATGGGAGGACTGAACCTGACCGTCCGTAATGTGACCGGCAAAGACCCCGACGCGTATATGAGCGACTACCGCAACCACAACCGGATGCGCATGCAAGAGGTGAAGGAGGCTATAGGTGTAGAAAGCCGCACCACCATCTTTAATCCAACCTACATTAAAGAGAAAATGAAAGGGGGTGCCAGCTCGGCAGGCGAGTTCAGCGAAATTATTACCAACACCTACGGCTGGAACGTGATGAAGCCGAAGGCTATCGACAAAGAAATGTGGGACGAGATTTACGACACCTACGTTAAAGACAAACACAAACTTGGCGTTAGGGAGTTCTTCGAGAGAGAAAATCCTGCCGCTTTGGAAGAGATGACCGCTGTAATGATGGAAACCGCCAGAAAAGGCATGTGGAAAGCAAGCGAGCAACAACTGGCCGACATTGCCGACCTGCACACACAACTGGTGAACAAATATAAACCTAGTTGCTCTGGATTTGTGTGCGACAATGCCAAACTCCGCCAGTTTATAGCAAGCAGCACCAACGCCGAACAGGCCAACGAGTACAAACAGAATATTAAAGAAATACGCGAGCAACAGGCCAGCAACGACAAAAAAGGCACCGTTATGAAGAAGGAAGACCTCAACAACACTGCTAACACTGCAACTAACGTGCTCAGCGGTGCGGCTGCCGTAATTGGCGTGGTAGCGGTACTGGCACTGATGGTCTGGCTGGTGCGCAAACGTAGGAAAAACAACGAGGGAGAGTAACCGATATGGAGACAGCCGTAATAGTGCTGATGGTACTGGTGCTATTCAACTTTGTGTTGAAGCTGAGTTTCCTGCACATCAGAGAGACAATGGCGCTGGCCATAGTGGCGCTGCTGGTGGTGGCGCTGAGCTGGCCGTTGGCCATAGAGCAAAGCCGCACACAGATAGCCGACTGGCTGAACAACCAGCAACAGATGCTCGACACGGCAGTATTGCTGACCATCGATACTGCCCTCCAACTCGTTTTCTGCTTTTCGATGGCAGGAGAACTAGCCGGAGAAGACAAAAGTAACAAGCAGAAAGTGAGGCACCTGCTGTTGACGCACTTCCCTGGTCTGACCGTCTTCATCGTGCTGTTCAGTCTGCTGGTTTGGACCATCTTTGCATTCCCCGGTTCCGACTTCCAGCTGGTGGCATGGGCGCTAGGCGTCGCCATCGCCATAGCTATTCCCATCCTGTCGTACTTGGTAAAATGGTTGCTGCCCGAAAAAGACATCAGGCTTGAGCTGCTCTTTATAGGCAACATAGCCACCGGCATACTCTGTATAGTGACCACCGTCAACGGAAAAACCGCAGTGGCGGGCAACACGCAAATCGACTGGAAGTCGTTGTTGGTGGTTGTGTCGGTCATACTTGCAGGCGGAGCGGCAGGAATGGCCACCCGACAGATAAGACAAAACAGAAAACATTAATCAAGAAAGCAAAAATAAAAAGAACATGCATTTTATTTCAGACGCCCTTTATTGGATATCATATGGGCTATTAGTTCCTGTAACCCTGTTACTCATATACTTCTTTATCCGTTCACTCTTCCTTTTGGGAGCCTTTTTCGGACAGATGATGCAAAAGCGTAAGAACGGAGTCATTGTACTGCAGGCAGTAAAAGACCTCAACAATGAAAACCTGACAACCATTGGTGACAGACTGCCAAAGTCGAAAGCCTCGCTAGTGAGCCGCTACATGCGCGACGTGGTAGAGGCGCGCAACAGCCAAGCCAGAGTCGACTACCTAGAAGCGCAGTTCGAGATAGAAGCAGAGAAAGAACTGGCGCTGTCGAAAACCCTTATAAAGATGGGGCCTATGCTAGGTCTGATGGGAACCCTTATACCAATGGGACCGGCCTTGGTAGGCCTGACGGCCGGCGACATGGAGACCATGGCTTACAACATGCAGATTGCCTTTGCCACCACGGTGGTGGGATTGTTTTCGGCCGCCATCGGCTTTGTCACCAAACAAGTAGGTCAACGCTGGATAGACCAAGACACCAACAACTTGCAATATGTGTGCGACCTAATTGAAGAAACAAAATGAGGAACAGAAGACAACGACGACAACATGATGACGACGACGACCCGATGAGCGTCGTGTCGAACCTCTTCGACGCCGCTATGGTGTTTGCGGTGGCACTGATGGTGGCACTGGTCAGCCATTACAGCATGACGGAAATGTTTAGTAAGGAGGATTTTACAGTAGTAAAAAATCCGGGCAAGGAAGACATGGAAATCATTACAAAGAAGGGAGAGAAGATAGAACGCTACACAGCCGACAAGAACAGCGAAAGCAGCGGCGACAAAGGCAAGCGTGTGGGCACAGCCTACCAGCTGGAAAACGGAGAAATCATTTACGTGCCCGAATAAACCGCCTTCCCCATAACTGGTTAGAGACGACCACCGAAATCATTATTTTAGGTGATTGCATCTATATACCGCCAAAGCTAACTTTGCTATGCATCGTAATATGCAAAAGCAAAACAAAACAACGAATACGTGTTAAAATTTAAACATAAAAGAACAAAATGAAGATTAAAAAAATTGTAGGCCGTGAGATTCTCGACTCCCGCGGCAATCCGACAGTTGAAGTAGACGTAACACTTGAAAACGGCGTAATGGGCAGAGCGGCTGTCCCATCGGGAGCCAGCACAGGCGAAAACGAAGCCCTAGAGCTTCGCGACGGTGATAAGAACAGATATCTGGGTAAAGGAACCCTAAAGGCTGTAGCCAACGTGAACAACGTAATAGCCCCAGCCCTTGTGGGCGAATGCGTTTTCCAACAACGCCACATCGACCAGAAGATGCTGGCACTTGACGGCACTCCAACCAAGAGCAAACTTGGAGCCAACGCCATTCTTGGTGTTTCCCTTGCTGTAGCCCAAGCTGCAGCCAAAGCGCTCAACATACCACTGTACCGCTACATAGGCGGTGCGAACGCCTACACCCTGCCCGTACCGATGATGAACATCATAAATGGTGGCGCACACTCCGATGCTCCAATCGCATTCCAAGAATTCATGATCCGTCCGGTAGGAGCTTCAAGTTTGAAGGAAGCAGTTAGAATGGGTGCCGAAGTGTTCCACAATCTGGCCAAACTGCTCAAAAAGCGCGGACTCTCGACCGCTGTGGGCGACGAAGGCGGTTTTGCGCCTAACCTCGACGGAGTGGAAGATGCCCTCGACTCCATCTGCCAGGCCATTAAAGACGCCGGCTACAAGCCAGGCAAGGATGTGAAGATTGCTATGGACTGCGCTGCCAGCGAATTTGCCGTGGTAGAGAACGGCAAGTACTTCTACGACTACAAACAGCTGAAGAACGGCAAACAGAAAGACCCTAACGGTAAAAAGCTGAGTGCCGACGAGCAGATTGACTACTTGGAACAACTCATCAGCAAATATCCTATCGACTCAATTGAAGACGGTTTGGATGAAAACGACTGGGACAACTGGGTAAAGTTGACCGAACGCATTGGAAAACGCTGCCAATTGGTAGGCGACGACTTGTTCGTAACCAACGTCAAATTCCTAGAAAAAGGAATTGCAATGGGGGCAGCTAATTCCATTTTGATAAAGGTGAACCAGATTGGCTCGCTATCAGAGACACTCGATGCCATTGAAATGGCACACCGCCACGGCTACACCACTGTCACCTCGCACCGTTCGGGAGAGACAGAAGACACTACCATTGCCGATATTGCGGTTGCCACTAACTCGGGACAGATTAAGACTGGTTCGCTTTCAAGAACTGACCGTATGGCAAAATACAATCAGTTGATCCGTATAGAAGAAGAATTAGGGGAAACAGCCAAATATGGTTATAAAAGAATCAAATAAGGCACTGCTTTATTTGTGTAAATCATTAATACCGGAAAAGGCCCACTGTGAAGCGGGCCTTTTCACTTATAGAGATATCCTTCATTTTTTTCGGGCTCTGAAAAAGACCATTGCTCCTTCGACATGGAAATCTATGATATTGTAAGGAGTGAGTCTTTCCTTCAGAGAGGCGACAGTGTCGAACGGAGGTGTAAACCAACCCATGCGCGTCATAAAGTTGTGTGCCAGCCAATCGGCTATTTTCAGTTGTCCGGCAATGTAGAAACATGCAAGCAGTTCTCCACCTGTTTTCATGGTACGTAGTATTTCGGCATAGGCTTTATCTTTATCGGGGAAGACATGTAAACCGTTCATGCAAAGAACAGTATCGAAAGTTTCGTCGGGAAAAGGAAGTGCGGCCACGTCGCCCTTCATAATCTTAATACTCGAAAGTCCCAGTTCCCTGAATCTCTGTTCGGCCACTTCCAGCATGTCGCTGCTGTAGTCCAGACAGGTGATATCGGCAGCGGTCATTTGTGAATACTTCTCGGCTGTAAATACGGCCGTACCGGTAGGTACATCGAGCAACTTGCCAGAAAAATTGTCGGGAATCCAGCCAAGTACCGTATTCGCAATCATTTTGTCGTCAACACCACCCCACAGTAGTTTAAAATAGAGTTTACTCCACCATTTGCCTTGTGTAAGGGCATCATCGTAAAAATTCTTGCTAAACTTATACGAATCTATAATCTTGTCTTTCATAAGCTCTTTGCTTTAGTTATCATTGCAAAGAAAGACGAAAACAAGCGCAATCTGGTTGCAAAACTCTTTATAATACTCCTTTAGAAGAGAAAAAAGTATTAACCAGTTGTCAAAAAATGGGGAGTACTATAGTGTATTTGTCTTGGCAATGACTTATTTAAAAAGAATATGATGATGGAGGCGTTAAATTTGATGCGTGAAATAGCCTTTCCTGCTGATTAAAAATTATGCCGTTATTTTAAATTCAAGGATTTTAAAAAAATAGCTACTCCATTCAAAAAACTTTTCTAAATTATTGATTTCCTTTTGCCCATAGGATTTGCACATCACTTATAATGATAGAACTATTTATTCTTAGTTTTTTACAACGTAATAACGACCAATCTTTTGCAGTCTGCAAAGGGAGCTATTTTAGTAGCCTTTACTACCCATTTTATATCCTTTTGCATTACCAAATTATGCGGAGTTTTGTAAGTTGCAATCTTACCGCTAAATTGTTATTTTTGTGAAAATTGAAAAAGTAGTCACTATGGGAAAATACTTGGATCCGAAATACGACTTGACATTTAAGGCGGTGTTCGCAGAGCACCCCGACCTTATTATCAGCTTCTTGAATGCGCTGCTGCCTTTCAAGGAAGGGGCAAAAGTGTCGGAAGTCGAATACCTGCCACCGGAGTTGGTTCCCGACAGCCCGTTGAAAAAGTACTCCATAGTCGACGTTCGGTGTAAGGACGACCAAGGGCGCCAGTTCATTGTGGAGATGCAGATGTACTGGACCGACGAGTTCAAGCAGCGTGTGCTGTTCAATGCGTCGAAAGCCTACGTCAAGCAGGCGGACAAGGGCTACAGCTACAGCAGTCTGCAACCGGTCTACTCGCTCAGCATTGTGAACGACAACGCCTTCAGCGGCACCGAGCACTACCACCTCTTCCAGATGGCGGAGCAAGGCAATCCGGAGCGGGTGATAGAGGGGATAGA
>DGTD01000021.1 GCA_002396385.1 Bacteroidales bacterium UBA4345 | reverse complement strand
CGCGTATCTCGCTCTCGTCGTGCAGTCCACCCAACGAGATGCGTACGTATTTGCGGTTCAGCGCTTCGGCGATCGATTTGCCCAGCGAGGTCTTACCCACGCCCGGAGGGCCGTAAAGGCAGATGATAGGCGACTTCATGTCGTTTTTCAGTTTCAAGACGGCCAGGTGCTCCAATATGCGGTCTTTTACCTGGTCCATACCGTAATGGTCACGGTTCAGTATCTTTTGCGCCTTTTTCAGGTTGATGCTGTCTTTGCTGTATTCGCCCCATGGCAGGTTGACGAGGGTGTCGAGGTAGTTGGCCTGGACACCATATTCTGGCGAGTGTGGCGAGAGGCGCTTCAGCTTCTTCAACTCCTTGTCGAAGACATCGGCAACGGCTTCGCTCCACTTCTTCTCGCTAGCGCGCTGTTTGAAGTTCTCGAAGTCTTGGCTCACATCGTCGCTGTCGCCCAGTTCGTCTTGTATGGTCTTTATCTGTTGGTGCAGGAAGTATTCGCGTTGCTGTTTCTCAATGCCGTTCTGGGTCTTGCTCTGGATTTCCATTTTCAACTCCAGCATTTTCAGTTCTTCGTTCAGCAGTCCCAGCAGTTTGAAGGCGCGTGCCTTCATGTTGTCTTCGTCAAGTAGCATCTGCTTGTCTTTCAGGCTGAAATTGAGGTTGGCACTGATGAAGTTGATGAGTTGGCGGGTGCCTTCTATGTTGCTGATGGCGAATGAAGCCTCGGGGGGCACGTTGCCCCCGCTTTTCACCAACTTTATGGCGTTCTCCTTTATGCTGTTCTGCAAGGCTTTGAACTCGGGGTCGGTGTTGCTGGCCTTCTCTTCTTCCCTCAACTCTACGTTGCCCCTTACAAAAGGTTCGCTGTTGTCTAACGACAGCAGGCCGATGCGGGCTTTCCCCTGCATAATGGCGCTCGAGGTGCCGTCGGGCATCTCCAGTATCTTCAGCACCACGGCCATTGTGCCGTTGGTGTTGAGGTCGTTAATGCTCGGGTCTTCCACTTTGGCGTCTTTCTGTGCGAATACGCCTATAGGGGCGTTCTTCTTGTGGCAGTATCTGACGGCGTTCAGCGACTTCTTGCGACCAAGCGCCACGGGCATTATCACGCCGGGAAAGAGTACCATGTTGCGGAGGGGAAGTATGGGCATGTTCTCGCCATCGCCTTCCTCAAACTTGTAGCTCTCGTCGGCATCTCCGCTTATTGATATGATTCCTGTTGTTTCTTCGTGCATCATAGATGTTTTGTCGGGCCTTTAACGAGCCCTGTAGTCGTCGTTGTTTGTTTGAATTGTTTATTTAGGGTTGTAACCCGATTCTTCCAGCAATTTTTGGCTGTTGGTCTCGGCCATCAGGTCGGCAAGCGTCGCTTTCTTGTTGTTCTCCATATAGCTGGCTATTATGCGCCAACCCAGCCAGATGCCGCCTTTACCCGGCGCTTCGGGTGTTTTGGAATCTGCTTCGTTGAAGGGAAAGAAAACGGTGTGCGGTGCCGGATTGATGTATTTCGAGATGGTCAGGTGGTCGTAGGTGTAAAGGTGGTTCATGTCTTTAATCTTGTTCCACATGTTGCCTTCGTTTTTCACACTCCATTCCCACTGGTCTTTAGTGTATCCCATCAGTTTTTCCGGTTTCTCTTTCGGCATGCAAGCCTCCACAATGTAGAGCAGTTTGCCTTGGTAGAGCATCTCGTCAAGCAGGCGTCCGTTGCCGTCGTTTGGCGACGGAAAACAATAGTAGGCCCAGCCCAGCACCATGTCTCTTACCAGCATGTCGCGGCTCAGGTTGATGGCGTCGTATTCGTTTATGCCGTCCACCATCCGGTAGTAGGGGTAGTCGGACCCTATGTAGTACTCGAGCGAGATCATCAGCTCGTCGTGGTCGCCTACTGCCATCTTCGGACCGAAACAGCTGAACATAGCCAGTATGTTGGTGGGCAGTCCCTTTTCGGGGAAGAAGGTATGGAAGCGCTGCATGGCATTGGTCAGGTCTTGCATCTCGCTATCCAACCCGTTGGCAAACACCGAGTCTTCGGCATGGAAGAAACTCTGGTAGCCTTTGTGGGTCAGTATTTGCTCTTTCAAGACCTTGGCGGTCTCGGTGTTGACCACCCACTTGTTGCTGTCGCCTTTGACGGGCGTAGTGGCCGGACCTACTTCAACCCCTTTCTGCAGATACATGTCGAACAACTCACCGTATTTCTGCTCCAGCGCGGTCATTCCTTCCTCTACCTTGTTCGGGTCGAGGCTCATCACCTCTTTGTCGAAGCGGACAATAGAGTAGGGCTTGAACGACGGGTCGTCGGCTATTTCCTGGTTGGCGAAGCGGTTGTCGCTTTTACTGCAACTGCCTAGCGCTAATGCCAAGAAGCCCATGGCAATATTTGCCAGGGCTGCAAGGCGTTTTCCGTTATTTCTTTTCATCAGGGTGCTCCCCATATCTCTTTATTTGGCGTATAGTTTTTCACGCAGGGCGGCTACATTCTCGTCGGTAATGTAGTCGTCGTAGTCCATGCGCTTGTCTATTATTCCGTTAGGAGTCAGCTCTATCACACGGTTGCAGACGGTCTGGATGAACTCGTGGTCGTGGCTGGTGAAGAGGATGTTGCCCTTGAACGTCTTCAACGAGTTGTTGAAGGCTTGGATGGACTCCAAGTCCAAGTGGTTGGTTGGTGAGTCGAGGATGAGGCAGTTCGCATTCTTCATCATCATCTTCGAAATCATGCAGCGCATCTTTTCGCCACCCGAGCATACACTCGCTTTCTTGTAGATTTCCTCGCCCTGGAACAGCATACGTCCCAAGAAGCCGCGCACGAATGTCTCGTGGGTGTCGGGCGAGTACTGGGTCAGCCAGTCCAAAAGGCTCATATCGTTGGTGAAGTACTTCGAGTTGTCGAGCGGAAGGTACGAGGTGGTGATGGTTACTCCCCACGAGAATGTGCCTTCGTCTGCTTTCTCCTCGTCGTTGATGATTTGGAAGAAGGCGGTCATAGCACGAGGGTCGTGTGAAAGGAAGACCACTTTGTCGTCTTTCTCAACATTGAAAGTCACATCCTTGAAAAGTACATCGTTACCGATACTCTTGCTCAAGCCCTTAACCTCTAGAATAACGTTTCCTGGGTCGCGGTCTTGCGTGAAGATGATGCCAGGATACTTACGGGTTGAAGGCTGGATTTCTTCAATATTAAGCTTTTCCAACATCTTCTTACGGCTGGTGGTCTGTTTTGACTTGGCAACATTGGCGCTGAAGCGCTGGATGAACTCCAAGAGTTCCTTCTTTTTCTCTTCGGCCTTCTTGTTCTGCTGGGCCTGCTGGCGGAGTGCCAACTGGCTCGATTCGTACCAGAAGCTGTAGTTGCCGGCGTAGAGGGTGATCTTGTTATAGTCGATGTCGACGGTGTGTGTGCTCACGGCATCGAGGAAGTGGCGGTCGTGCGAAATAACCAGCACGGTGTTCTCGAATTCAGAAAGGTAGTTCTCTAACCAGGTAACGGTATCCAAGTCCAGGTCGTTGGTCGGCTCGTCGAGGAGCAGGTTGTCTGGCTTGCCGAACAGGGCTTGTGCCAACAATACACGCACCTTCTGCTTACCGCTGAGGTTGCCCATCAACTCGTAGTGGATGTCTTCCTTGATACCTAGCCCGCTCAACAGGCTGGCTGCGTCGCTTTCTGCGTTCCAACCGTCCATTTCAGCAAAC
This sequence comes from Bacteroidales bacterium UBA4345, assembly GCA_002396385.1. Lineage (GTDB taxonomy): Bacteria > Bacteroidota > Bacteroidia > Bacteroidales > Paludibacteraceae > Physcocola. Next base: position 21,441 of record DGTD01000021.1, on the reverse strand, counting down.
TTTTCTTCCAATTCCGATGCGCGGATGCCGTCTGCGTCGCTGAAGTCAGCCTTCTCGTAGAGAGCGTCCTTCTCCTTCATAACGGCATAAAGAGGGGCGTGGCCGCGGAGTACGGTGTCCATTACCGTGCAGTCGTCGTATTTGAAGTGGTCTTGTTCCAAAACAGAGAGGCGTTCGCCCGGTCCAATGCTGATGCTTCCCTTGTTAGGGGCAAGTTCGCCGCTGATAACCTTTAGAAAGGTCGATTTCCCGGCTCCGTTGGCACCAATAATACCATAGCAGTTGCCTTTTGTGAACTTCAGGTTTACATCCTGGAACAATACTCGTTTACCGAATTGTACTACAATGTCTGTTGCTGTGATCATCCCTATATTTTTCTTGTTTGTTTTTCTGTTATTTGTCCGTGTGCTAACACACTAGTGTATAAAATTTTGCAAATGTACGAATTTTTGCACGCATTTCAAAATTTACTATACTGCCACTTTTTAGAACCACTGCTAAAGTAATAAACATAATAAGTCTGTTGTGTCCGATGTGTCTCCATTTTTAAGGAGCCCTGTTCTCTGCAAAAAAATCCGTATAATGACTAAGCAGGGAACAACTCGTATGTGGAAAATCCAATGAAGTTGTATCTTCCTCCAGCTCGATTATCGTGATAATACGGCTATAGAATAAAAAACAGCTGGCGGTTTAGCCAGCTGTTTCCATTAATATGGCGTTTATCAGAGTTTTTCGATTTCACCGACAGAAAACCCTGTGACGGTGGATATGATGTTGATATCAACACCACATTCTTTCATTTTTCGGGCGTTGTCAATTTTTTCTTCTAATTTACCCGCTTCTTTTCCTTTCTCCAAGCCGATTGCCTCGCCCTTCTCCAAGCCAATAGCCTCGCCCTTCTCCAAGCCGATTGCCTCGCCTTCCTCACGTCCTTTTATCAAGCCGATTGCCTCGCCTTCCTCACGACCCTTGTTAAAAGAGCCGTCCATCAGGGCTTTCTCGGTAGCGGCCATGTCCCTGTACTTGTCGTAAGTGGCGAGCTGCTCATCGGAATATGCGCCACGCTCTACGATGGAGATGGCCTTGCTGATTTCGGGATCGTCAAGTAATTCTTGCGGTGCATCTTGTGTCCTCTCGTTGATTTCGGTCAGGAAGCGTAGCCACAGTCGGTGCATCCTGCCTATCGTTGGTGACTGCGGTACGAACTTGGGCAGTTCCACAAACACCATTTCTATTCCCTCTATAACACGCTCCGGGTTGCCTTGCTCCGCCATCTGGAAGAGGTGGTAGTGCTCGGTGCCGCTGAAGGCGTTGTCGTTCACAATGCTGAGCGAGTAAACGGGTTGCAGACTGCTGTAGCTGTAGCCCTTGTCCGCCTGCTTGACGTAGGCTTTCGAAGCATTAAATAGTACACGCTGCTTGAACTCGTCGGTCCAGTACATCTGCATCTCCACAATGAACTGGCGCCCCTGGTTGTCCTTGCACCGAACGTCGACTATGGAGTACTTTTTCAAGGGGCTGTCTGGAACCAACTCTGGTGGAAGATATTCGATATCAACCACTTTCGCCCCTTCCTTGAACGGCAGCAGCGCATTCAGGAAACTGATAATAAGGTCGGGATGCTCTGCGAACACCGCCTTAAAAGTCAAGTCGTATTTCGGATCCAAGTATTTACCCATAGCTCAGTCAGTTTTCACAAAGTTAACCATTATTCGAAACACTTCAAAAACATAATCTTCACATACTTTAGGAAATTGGCTATAAAACATTTTGCGTTTAGTCCTATTGTAAGAGAAAATTTCGTGTCTTTAGAATTATTTCAAAAAAAGGATGAACCTTTGGGTGTGGTGTGAAAAACGATAACACACACGCCTACATGGTTCATCCTCTTTTTATGTGGCTTTCTGATTCTTATTTGATTTTTACGGCAACCGCGCAAATCTGTTGCCAGCCAGCTCGGTCGGTAACCCTGATTACGAAATGGTAGTCGCCCGTGTCTATATCTTCAGGAATCGGAATCTCCAGCTGTGGTGAATAGGAGGTCTGTCCACTTGGTATGCTGAAGTCTTCGTTGAAGATCCACGGATGCTGTGCCTTCTTGTTGGGTTCCATTTCGCATTCTACCGACGAGGTGCTGTGGGTGTGGTGGTCGAAGTTATGGTGCACTTCAATGTTGAATGCTCCCAGTTCGGTATCGTCGGTAAATACGTAGGTAAACGGAATAGTTCCGCCACGTTCGTAAATCTGACAGTTGCTCGGACTGGCTTCTTCTGTTCCTGAAGCGATAACAGGGTATTCCATGTCCTTCTGTTCACTATCGCTCGAGTCGTTGCACGCACCCAGTGCCAGCAACGGCAAAAGAATCAAAAAGTTGTACTTCATTATCTGTCTTTGTTTTATTTCTTTTGTTTAGTCGTCATCATCGTCGTCGTTTCCTCCTTCTGCAACTTCAACGTGTTTTTCGGCTGTGGTTTGCTGGCCGAGGTTGTCAGTTACAGTAAAGTGAAGGTGGTATTCGCCCAGTGGTGCAGTTTCTGGAATGTCGATGTGTTCGTGGAACTCGATGTTGCGTACACCGATGTATTTGCCTTCTGTGTAGCTCTTTTCTATTTCAAACGAACCTTTGCCTTCTTGGTGAATCTCAACATCAATCCGTTTGATGCCAGCTTCGGCTACAACGTTGGCTTCGAGGTGCATGTCGCTGCCCGGATGTGCCACACTCGAATTTGCATGTCCAACCTCGGTTAGTGTGACAACGGGTTTCTTGAAGTTTACTTCCTGATTGTCGTCGTCGTCATCGCTACATGCGGTTAAACCAATAAATAAAGTGCTGACGAAAGCCAAAAGTAGGCTGCTGTATTTCAATTTGTTCATTTTGTTTTTGTTTAAATGGGTTGTTTTAAAATTCCACTCCCAGCATCATCGAGAAGTCTCGTCCCGGTTCTGGCACGTCTATGAGCCTGTAGTAGCTGGTGTGGTCGTAGTAACGCTGGTTAAGCAGGTTGTTGACGTGGAACACTACGTTGAGCGTCGTGTTCTTCAGTTTTATTTTGTCTCCTGCCGATAGGGCAAGCGTACAGTGCCCGTCTGTTACCTTTTCTGGAGGCACTATCTCGTCTTGGCGGCCAACAATGCGGGTGTCGGCGCCTATATAGGCTTTGCCTAACAGCCTGAACTCGTATTTGAGGCCTACACTGGCCGTCCATGGTGGACTAAAGGGCAGTGTATAGCCCTTCTTGTCGCCCGACAGTTGCTCGGCGTAGAGGTATTCGCCCTGCATATTTGCCTGCCAGTGGCGCGAAATGTGGTATTTGAGTTGGGCTTCTAGTCCGTAGCGCAAGACGGCTGCTTGAATATAGTGGTAGAGCTGTAGTCCTTCCGTATATTGCGGTGTTGGGCTCAAATAAATGTAGTTGGGGAAGTAGTTCAGGTAGGGATCGACCTGAATTTCCAACACGTCTGTGTTCCTGCTGATGCCTAGGTCTAACTGGTAAGACGTCTCTGGGTCCAGTTCCGCATTTCCACGTTCGTACCTGAATACATGGTAGTTGATGCCGTTGACACCCAGTTCTTTCGGAATAGGTACACGGAAGCTCTTTCCAATGTTGGCCTTGAAGTTCCACTTTCCGCAGGTCTGGTTAATGCCCACCGACCAGTTCAGGCTGTGGAATTCGCGCCATAGCTCGTTAGACCGCTTTACGAAAGTGGTGTCGCCGTTCACGGGGGTCTCGTACCAGTCGGAATAACTGTGGATGTGGGTTTTCGCATAATCGAACCGGATTCCGGCGTTTACTGTAAGATTATCGTTGACGGAGTACCGGTCCATTACGTAACCGCCCAGATTCATGGTCTCGAAGTCTGGTATGATGAAGCCCCAGCCGCCTATGCGGTTGTATTGGTATTCGCCACTGATGCCAGTTTGCAGGGTGTTCTTCCCGATTTCCCGTTTCAGCATAATGTTGGCCGTATAAGTGTTCTTGTCGAAACGGCGTTCCATCGTCCCGTCGGGTTTTGGCATATAGCCGTGGCTGATGGGTTCTGAATGCTCTTCGCGCAGGTTGTTCTGGAAGGCCAGATCGGCCTGTACCGAGAAGTCGTCGTATTCCCACAGCGACTGGTTGGCCACTTTCAGGTGGTTGACCCACTGGTAGGGTAGGTCAATATCGCGCTTCGAGTGGTCGTAGTCGATGTCCGATAGTCTGACTTCCAAACCGTGCGCATTGGCGAAGAATCCGTTTTTCGCATAGGTGTCTGACACATGCAGACTAGTGCGGAAGTTGTAGCTCGAATAGCCCAGCAAAACGCTACCGTCGCACTCCTTACCCGAAGTATTGCGCAGGCGCTGGTCGTTCAACTTTATCCAGTACGAGTAGTATTGGATGCTGTCGGTCGGCACCTTGTAGTCGGCATAGTCGGTGTAAGTGGCGTTCACACGGTAGTAGAACCGCTTGTGTTTACCGCCCAGTTTGGCAGAGGCACCCCATAGGTTGTTGTTGGTATGACCGATTAGTTGCACTGCTCCCTCCATTTTCTTGGTTGGAATCTGATTGGAGTAGAGGCTCAGTACACCGCCAATAGCGTCGCTTCCGTAGAGCAGAGCGGCAGGTCCTTTTATGACCTCGGCGCGCTCTACCGCAAACTGGTCTATTTCCAGTCCGTGGTCGTCGCCCCACTGTTGCCCTTCGTGCTTGATGCCGTTCTCAGTAATAACCAAACGATTGAATCCCAACCCCCTGATGATGGGTTTTGACTGGCTCGAGCCTATCGACATGGCTTTCACACCTGGTATCTGTTCCAGCGTTTGCACAAGGCTGCCGGAAAAGTTCTCGTTCAAGAACTCTTGACCGACTGTTACGGCAGGTGCTGAACTGACCCGCTGTAACTCGTTATCGTGCTGGGCCGATACGGTAATCGTCTCCAGAGTCGATGTCTCTTCGTCTCCTGTCGCCCTTATGGTGTCTTCTATCTCAACTTGTGGGGTAGCCGTCTGGGGGCTTGGTGTGTTGTCGTTGGCTGCAAGCAGTAGCGAACCTGCTGCCAGTATGTCTATCAGTATCATACGTCCTCTTTTTGACCTATATAATAAGATGGTGTTTCCTTTATTTAAACTGGTGGTGCTCTTGACCGGGTGGAACCTTGTGTTCCTAATTCCGCTTTTTGTGCTTTCGCAGGTGGCGGTATGCTTGCCGGTCTCTTTTTTATGATATCCACGAGAGACTGCCCTATGAGGTAGGACTGGTGTCCTAACTGACAGAGCAGGCAGTCGTGTTTCGTCACGTTGCCTTCGCAGTAGTGCCCCGTATGTTTGTTATGACTAACACATTCGTCACATTTATCAAAACTGCGGTTTTCTTGTTGGTGCGTATGAAACGACACACAGACTAGAAAGAACAGGAATACGGGAAATAGTATTTGAACGGCAATGTGGCGTTTCTTTTTAATTCGCGACATTGTAGTTGTTGGCTTTTGGTTGGAAATATGCGCGTGCGCAGTTGTTCCCAACACCAGTAACCTCTGTATGGCGTATACAGAAGCCTTTGATTTTTGTGGATTTTTAGATTCTTTTTTGTTTTAGTTTCTCTGCCTTCCCAGCCGTTTCCCTTTTCCGGTATTGTGGGCGCTGCCCGTTTCTTACCATAGTTGAAATAGGGTGGCCTATCTGTCAACAGGCCCTTGAATGTGGCGGTGAATTGCTTTGGCAACCTTGGACAGATTTGGGTTGCCGGTACCCATAGTGGTGTGCTTGCACAACACCCCCCTAAAGGGACAAGACAACACCCCGTAACGTGTATGGGGAAAACAACTGATTTTCGATAACCCTATGGTTTTGTAGGGTTAGGCTAGAGAATAGGTTCTAGGTGCAGGTGGTGCGCGTAAACAGACAACACGACAGCTTTTGGCTACAATTGCGCATCTTTTTGCAATGGTCCTGATGCTGCTGATATTGTTAAACAGAATGATAGACGCTGCTGCAACAGTCAGCATCGGTAACGACAGGAACTGGCAGAAAAGGCAGTCGTGCGTTACGTTGGTTTGCTGAAGGTGACCATGGCACTGGTGGTTTTTACAATCTACACACTCGGTGTCGGTGGTGTTCAGTTCCTCTTCATGGGTATGGACAGAAGAGAACATGAGCATAGGGACGAATACTAGTAGCAGTATCCACGATGCAATATTTCTCTTCACTTCCAGTTTCATGCTACAAATTTACAAAAAATAAGATACCGGTTCGTTATATTTCTTTTTATTTTTTCATTGTTCGTCTTCTCCTCTTTTCATCTCGACAAGTCACTGCTATGGAGTTTTATGCTTGTTTAAACTCTCCTAATCTACCGAGTTACTGTTTTAACTGTGCATTGCGTTGGGGGGGTAATGTCTTTTGGAAGTCCTCTGTTACAAAACTCTTAAAGACGACAAAAGCGGAGAACTTGAAATTCTCCGCTTTTATCGTCTTGTGTCATTTCTGTTACTTACTCTACAAAGTGCAGGGTCTCGATGAATCGTTTAATTACATCTGGTTTGCCGGTGTGCTTGCCCTTGTCTTCGCTCAACTTGCAGGTGTCGAAGTAGTAAGGCCAGTTCTCGGTGATTTTTGCGGCCAGCAGTTTTATCACGATGTTCATAGGTTTAACGCCGTCGAAATCGTTGGTGAAGTGGGTGCCGATGCCGAATGATGGCAGCACATAGTCTTTTGCATAGTTCTGCAGTTCGACGGCTCTGTCGGTATCGAGGGCATTGCTGAAAATGACCTGTTTGGTCTTCGGATTAATGCCCAGACTCTTGTACTTCTCTACAATCAGGTGTAGCTGCTCTTTGTTGTCGCCGCTGTCGACGCGCACTCCTTTAAACAGGTTGGCGTAGTCTTCCGAGAAGTTCAGGCTGAAGTTGTCCCAGCCGTAGGTGTCGTAAAGGAAGGTGCCAAGTGCCCCCTTGAACGTGTGCTTCCATGCGTCCATGGCTATGTAGTTGGCCATTTGCGGACCATACATTGCAGCGGTGGCGCACATAAATTCGTGTGCCATGGTACCTACGGGAGTCAAGTCGTATTTCATGGCAAGATACACGTTGCTGGTTCCGACTAACTTGCCCGGCCACTGTTGGCTGTTGGCGCAGTCCTTCATGGCGCGGACAACCACGTCTTGTGCCTCGAACGAGGCACGGCGGCGTGTGCCGAAATCGCTGAATACGCAGCCAGCCGATAACAATTTTCGTCCTTTCTCGTAGGTCTTCTTGTAGTAGGCCTCGTAGTCGAAGGTCTTGTCTTGGCCAGTTCTAATGTAATATAGCTCTGAAATGATGGCTAAAACTTTCACTTCCAGCAAAATGGTGTCGCACCAGTTACCTTCGAACGATATATGGAGGTGACCTTCTGCGTCTTGCGCTACCTTCACCCACTGGCTGCTGTAGCGGAAGCCTTTCAGGTAGGTGTAGAAGTAGTGGGGCATATAGTAGCATTTGGCCTTCATAAAGGCAATCTCCTCTTCGGTGATGACTACCGATTCCAGCATCTTGATCTGCTCTTTCAGGTCTTCGGCGAAGCCTGCCGGATATACGGTGTTGTTGCGGTCTACAAACTCGTACTGCACTTGTGCACGTGGATAGTTGTCCAGTACTGCGCAACACATACTGAATTTATAGAGGTCGTCGTCGGTGAAATGTTTGATAATCTGTTTCATATTTTTTTTCTGTGTGTTTAAATTCTTACTTGCCAAGTTCTTTTAGGTAGTCGCTTAGAGCTTTGCCTCCGTCGAGTGACGGACAGAAATCGGTCAGCACGTTGAATTTCTCCTTGCCGTAGAGGGCTATCCCGTCTTTCAGGGTGTTCAGTACGCAAATGTCGCCGGCTATGCCGCAAACATCTACCTGGTCCATATCCTTTATCATCTGCCCGAGCATGATTTTCGAGTAGCTGTTCTTGAAAATGGAGTATTCCTCTGTCGCCTCGTTATCGCCTTTGCGCAGTACGCAAAAGTCGCCTTTGGTCTCGTTAAGTGGTGCTACCAGGTGTTCGCTGATGGCTGCGCCTATGGTGTTCTGAACGCAGTGTGCGGGCCATGGACCTCCCTGATCCTTGAACGAGCAATGGTGGTAAGGGTGCCAGTCGGTGGTCACTACTTTCAGTACGTATTCGCCATCGTGCTGGCCGATGTATTCTCCTAACTTTTTCATTGCCTCGTCGGCTCCGCCAACTGACAGGCTGCCGCTAATGAAGTCTATCTGTGGGTCAACTATCAATAGTAACTTTTTCATTTTTCCTTATCTTCTTACATTCCACATTTTGTTGGCTGAACCATCGAATAACACGTCGATGTTCGCTCCGTTCTTTTTCTCGATGATTTCCCATGCCTTTAGTTGGATATACTGGTCGGCCGAGAGGTTCATTTCTGCCATATAGGCTTTGTCGGCTATAGCGCGCTGTCTTTCCGATTCGGCTCTCGCTTTCTCGGCAATGGTCTTCTGTTCCTCGCTTCGTTTTGCTTGAATGAAGCTGGCGGTCCTGTTCATTTCGGTCAGTTGGTCCTTGTTCGGACGGGCTGCGCCGGTGGTGACAGATTTGATGATGATAGGGAATTCCTTCTCTTTGCTCAGACTAGCCACGTATTTGCGCATGTCGTTAATCAGCTGGTCGTCTATCTTGTTCAGTACCTCGCGGTTACTGATCAGGTCGAACGGTGAGTACATCGAAACATATTCGCGGGTCTTGTTGCGGTAGTATACCTGTATGTTGTGAAGGTACCAGTTCTCGCCGTAGTTTTGGAGCAAGATTGGGGCTTTCCCCTTCTCAATCTGTATGTTGATGTAGGTGTTGAAGTCGAGTGGGGTGTTGTCGTTCGAGAAAATGTCGTCGAACTGCTCGTCGTATCGTACTGGTGTAATGGTAAAATAGATAACTTCCGACGAAAATGCACCATAACTCAAACCGGTGCTGGCTGGTGTCTCGTCAACGCCTCCATGGCCGAAGAACCATGGTTTTTTTACCCATACGCCTTCTTGGTCGGCGTCGGGGGTGGCTACTGTACATGAATTCAATGTTGCCGCCATAGCGATAGCTCCGATGGCGTAGGAAAAGATTTTTCTCATATTTTATTATTTAGTTGTTATTTGTCTATTTCATTCAGCATGCCTTGTGTCAGCAATATTGGGGCAAGCGGGTCTTCCACAATGGTGGCTGTCACGTTTCTCAGTGTCTTGTTTCCCCATTTGAAGGTGCGCAACACCACTTCCGAACCAGGCTCTATACCCATTATGTCGAGTTTGTCTTTGTCGCGTTGCGACACGACGTCGTTTTTTTGCATATAGCCATACTTCAGCAGCATCTGGACATCCATTATTGAAATGGTGAAGATTTTTGCCGTGTCGCTATTGGTCGTGAAGGTCAGCATCATACCGTCTACTGTGCATGGTATTACCGGCAGGTCGTTCTTTGTGGTGTCGGTCTTTGTGCTGGCTGGCTTACGGTTGGGTTTGGCATCGGCCACAGCCCATTTTTTCAGCAGTGCCGCGTATTCCGGGGTGGTGCCGAGGTTTTTCAACTCGCGTTCGTATTTCAGTTTCCCGAAATCGCTGAAGCCTTGGTTAAATGCCTTGTCGAGCATCTCGACGGCTTTGGGTTGCATATCCATGCTGGCATAGAGCAGGCCGGCGTCGTAATAGTTGGCGGCGGTTGGAAACTTGGCCAACACTTTGTTTTGCCATTCAACCGCCTCGGTGTTCCTGCCTTGTTGGTGCAGGGCCAGCGGTTTGCGGTTATGGGCGGGTAGCGGCAGTTTCTCGTTGTCGCAGATGTTTTGGAAGTCGTTGGCTCCGTTTTTTTTGCGCTCGGCCAGCAGTGCGCCGTGCGCATAAAGCAGGTCGCTGTTTTTACGGTCGACTTGTAGCCCCATCTCATAGTCGCGTTGTGCCTGGTCGCTGTTTTTCTGCGCCTCGCGTATGCGGCCTCGCAGGTAGTAGTAAGTTGCGTTGGTCGGGTCGGTGTTAACGGCTTTGTTTACCAGAACCAGCGCGCTGTCTAGCTTCCCCTCGTTATATTTTACGGCGCTCCAATTGGCGTAAGCGTCGGCGTTCTCTTCCAAATAGATGGCTTTCTTATATTCTTCACAGGCTTTTGCGTAGTCGCCTTTGCTGCGGTAGCAGTTGCCACGGCTGGCGCATACGGGGGCGAATTCCTCGCCCAGTGTCTCTTCCAGTTTGTTGTAGTCGGCTATGGCCTCGTCGTATCGGTCCAGTTGTGAGTAGATGTGCGCCCTAACCTGCAACCATAGGTCCAAATTCTCTCCCGATGTGACTTTTTGGCTTATTTTAGGCAGCGAGTAGGTGTCGCACTGTATGGCGCGGGCGCTTAGTAGCGGCATACTTTTGGTGTAGTCTTCCTGGAAACTTATCTGCTCCATCGCATCGTCGAAGGCTTCTTTATACTTCCCCATTATCTGGTAGGCATCGCCCCGCTGGGTGTAGATGGCGTTGTTCTTGGGGTAGAGGGTGTTCAGTTTCGATAACAGGCCGATGGCTCCGTTGTAGTCGCTGCGGCTGGTCATGTTCTCGGCCAGACCCAGATTGGCTTGGAGGTTGGTCTCTTCAAGCGCCAGTGCCTGTTTGTAGTCGTTGTCCGATGCGTCTAAATCCTTTTTTAGGGCTTGTGCCTTGCCTCTGCTCACGTAGGCATTCACGTTTTGCGGATTCACAACAAGAGCCAGACTGAAGTCGGTAATGGCAGCGTTGTCTTGCCCCATCGATAAGTAGACCAAACCGCGCTGTACCAGCAGTTCGTCTTTCTTTATCTCTTTCTTCTTCATAATGCCGGCTTTGGCGTTCATGGCTTTGTTTATGTCGGCCAGGGCGGTTGCCTTGTCGCCTATGCCTAAAGCGGCAATAGACCGGTAAAACAGGCCCACTTGGTTGCCCGAATTGTCGTTCAGAAAGTTGGTGAAGTATTTGAAGGCGTCGTCGTACCGGTGTTCCTCTATTGCCACCAACCCATTGCCTATCTCCAACTCGTTGGCAGATGCGGCTTTCAGGTCGGCGACCAGCAGGGTTGCCAAAACCAGTAGTAGGGTATATGCTCTTATCATATCAGAACCGTTTTTCTTAAACTATAGTTTATTTTGATGTGGTATCCAGAAAAATCTTTCTATCCAAACCCTAAAATAAGCAAAAAAACAGAAATAACGATATTTTTGCCGCTATAAAATAACAAAGGTCCTTGTAACTTTCTGCACAAGGACCTTTGCTCTATTTGCGGTGATTGACGTTACCGTTTTATCGGTTTTGCGGTGATGCTATGTATGCAAAATATAAACGTTTTACTTTATGGAGCCTTATAGTCCGTCTGGCGTGTCAATCGTACATGTCGTATACGTTAAAAGAAAGATCGCATGTTCGTCAATGTGTATTTACCGTGCCGCTTTATCGCAAATATGGTGGAGTTGTAACTTTCGTCACTTGGTTCTTCCTTTAGGTCGTGGACTTCTTTATAAGGGAACGAAGTCTTTAATTCTTGAACCCTCTCATATCCATTCTCTAAATCTATACATTTCCACCATACTAAAATGGGACCATCAGAACTGTTTTCTTCGCTTTCTGTTAGTTGGTAATCTCCGTCTCTATACACAAACTCGAAACCCCAACAGCCGTACCGGCCATGTGAATAATGAATTTTCAATGTGTCTTTGTTCCCATCTACCGAAAGTTCTGGGGCATAATACACTCCCCCGTCTTCGTCGACTGGAGAGAGACACCCCGAGTTCCAGATGTCTGATACGTATGAAGTGTCTCCTTCGTTGATTACGAGCATAATGCCCCTATTCGCATGAAACGGTCTGTCGTAACCTCCATCCTCCTCTTTATCTTTTGGATAACTGCCTTGCTCATAAGGTCCTTCCAGGTTGAGCAAATAGTCTGTCTTGCCGTCTTTGTTCACGTCGCATGTCGAAAAAATGCCGTTATAGATGTAGCCTGAAGGTATAAGCGACGAAAACGCACTGGTATCGCGACACCGCTCTCCCCTTTTTTCGTCTGCTGTTTTAATACCGTAGAAAGTTGCGGTATATTGTGGACATAAATCTGTCGATTCTACAATACGGATCATTTTGGCAACCGGAGTGCCATTGAGTTTATAGTTATAATTAGGGTAAGTACGTTGCCATATTGTTTCAAGGGTTGGCCCAAATACAACTCGTTTAATCCCTGGTGTGATTTTATATTCTTTCTTGAAATAGGCGCTCTTGTGTGGCGAACCAGTCTTGTGTTTTTGTGTGTCCGTTCCCCTGACCATCATATACAGCACACTATCGTAAACGAGTGTGTCGATGTAATTATAGGTCCAGTCGGTTTTGCAGTTAAAGTAACCGGATATGGTGAGTGACTGCTTTTCGTAATTGCCTACTACATTAAAGTCGGCTACGTTTTCTGCCGCAAGTGCTGTCGTGTCTTTAAAGAATGTATTACATTCCTTTTTCTCAATGTTTACCTTCTTGCAGCGCACCGCGCGTATGTTGCATCCCATCATTCTCTCTTCCTCCGCTATATAGGGGGAGCGGCCTTTTTCGAAATTCATCGATACACCATATGTGGAATGAAATGGATATAAATTCCTTGAAAAATAATGTCCTGTGTTTAAAATGGCTTTGTAATCTTTTATTGTTTCAGCGTTTAGGTGGTAAGCTACATAGATATCTTTACCGTCGTATTTGCCTTTTCGCATTTCTGTGGCAGGCAGGAAAATCTGTTTCTTGTTATATAACGATGTTCCAACCATGCCGCTCAATCCCCAACCCGCGTAGTTGTTGGTCCATTTCCATGCACATCCTTTTATCAGTTCCGCCATTTCTTCTGCCGACGGCATCCGCCAGTCTTTTCCCCAGTTTGCGGTGGCTGCGTCATCGTCTTCAGCGAGCACTGTTAAACTGTCAACTTTCCCCTCTTTTGGGTTTAAACAGTACTTTTTCATGTGATTTTCGTCGCTACTCAAACAATAGTCTGCCCAATAGTAGGTACATTTGGGTTCTGTTTCGCCCCAAGCGAAAAGGTCGCCAGCCTCTGTGGGTGCTGAGGCTCCCACATTATAAGTTGCCCACAATGTGCCACTTGGCAAACCGAGGTCTACATAGTCGTGGTCGATGCTCGTCTTGCAGGCTGTTGTGCACAGTGTGACTGCAAGTGTATAGAAAATATAATGTGTGTTCATAGTCGGAAAGTTACACCGTTTTTCGTTTTTATTGATGATTATCATCCTGTTTCTGTGTTGTAACAAAAATAAGTGAAAAAACGAGATACATCTTCAATTTCAGTGGAAATACCGTGTGGCTGATAATTTTGACGAAACAATGGGCTGAGCCGTTCTCGTTCATGAACGAGAATAACGTCTTCGCGTTAGTGCCCGAGTCTGTGTTTGTGTTATGGTATCTGTATCAGTTTGTGCAATTGTACGCTCAACCTCCATTCGGGGTGCTGCTTTATATATTCAACCACCTCGTTGGTGTTGGTGCAACTGCAGGGCTGCAGGTACTTGTATTCGCAGTCGAAGTGGTCCCACAGGCTAAGGTCCTGCCCTTGGTAAACGATTTTCAACTCGTTGCTGTTAGTTAGTATCCAGTCTTTTTTGGGACTGAAGGTCACCCAGTCTATATTGGTTGGTAGCGGATGGGTTCCGTTCGTCTCTATCTGTACGAAGAATCCTGCTGCTTTCAACCTGTCTACAAACGCTTCGTTTATCCATAACGATGGCTCTCCACCTGTCAGTACTACGTGCCGGGTAGGGTACTGTGCTGCTTCGGCAATTATCTCGTCGTCGCTCATCTGCTTCCCCTCCTCATGTTGGGTGTCGCAGAAACTGCACTTCAGGTTGCACCCTGAAAAGCGGATGAAGACGGCGGCGGTTCCCGTAAAGCGGCCTTCGCCCTGCAGTGAGTAGAATATCTCGTTAATTCTTCGCATCTCTCCTTCTTTTTATTATAGCGCAAAGTTACCAATTCCTACATTTTTTCGGGTCGGTTGGTTGTCCTTTCGCTACTATTTCCTATCTTTAAATTCGTTAACCAAATAAATTACAAGGAAATTATGAAAAAATGGATTCTATTTGCTGCTGGTTTGGCTTTCTTTACTACGGCGTGTGATGAGGAAAATGATGAACCTGAACAACCCCGTAAAACGATTATCCATGACGATGGTGGCGAGGTCTCGCAAACGGATGAGGTTCAAAAGGCTTATGCCTTGATCAATAAGGTCAGAAAAAATCCGTCGGCTTATTCGTCTGCTATGGGGGTCGACCTCTCGGGTGTGAAGAAACGCGATACGCTGACGTGGAACGAGATACTTGCCAAAGTGGCGCAGGCTAAGGCCGAGGATATGGCTAATAACAATTATTTTAGCCATACCGACCTGAATGGCTATGGTGTCAACTACTATGTGAACAAGGCGGGATACGAGATTCCTGCCAAATGGTACGCAGACAAGACAACCAACTATTTCGAGAATATTGCTGCTGGTTACAATACTGGCGAGGCTACCGTTAAACAACTCATCTACGACAAAGGCGCCGATAATGCGTCGGCCGGACACCGTACCTCGTTGTTGGGTATGACCGACTGGACCAGCAATTGTTACGATATTGGTATTGGCTTTGCTTACAATAAGAACTCAAAATACAGGTATTATTGGAGCATCATCATCGCCAAACACAATTATTAAGATTACGCTAATTTTATTACTGTATATGCCACACATTGTTGTTAAGTGCTATAAGGGCAGGTCGCAGGAACAACTTGCCGAAATTGCAAAGAAACTCGAAGAGGCTGCTCTTGCGGCTTTTGGTACGAATCCGGGTAGCGTGTCGGTCGCTATTGTTCCTGTCGATAAGGAGGAATGGAAGCAGGTTTACGATAACGAGATTTATGGCGATACCGACCACCTGTTGGTGGAGCCGAAGTACAAAATGTAGGGCTTTACAGCCATTGACGTGCTGTCAGTTTCTCGAAAAGTCGGGCGGCGGTTTCCTCGTCGCTTGCGCCCATATAGTCGGTTTCCAGTTCTTCTCTGGTAATAGTCAGTGAACAGTGGAAACCCTCTAGCTCGGCCTGCCCCTCTTTGCGTGCCTGGCCGCATCGTGCAACCATTTGGTTTTTCAGCCAGTCGGTCATCTGTCGTTCAACGTCGGCCGCCTCTTCTGTCAACAGGTTGTCTGTTATGGTCCCGTCGGGGGCTATAATCTGCACTTTTACGTCAAGTTGTGCATAGGTCATCAGCAGCAGGAAGATGGTTAGTGCGTCGGTGTAGTTGCCAAAATCGTTGGGGTAGTACAGCTCTACGTTCCCGTTTTTCAGTTCGTCGATAAGCACGCCGCTTGCCGACTGTCCCTGTAAACCGAACCAGCGTCGTTCGGTAACGCCTTCTGGTAGTGTTTGGGTTACTTTACCTCCACGTACAAGCTCTTCAGCACCTTTCAGCTTGGTGCTCATCATTAGTCCTATCACCTTGTCTGTGTTGTATCGGGCGCCCCCATAGGCAATAAAGCGGTAGTATTTCATTTCTATCGGTCTGTTAGTTCAATCAAAGATAAGGTTTTTTCTGTTAATGAATGGATACTTTGTATTTTCTAAGGTAGGTAGTTTCCCATAAGTAGATGCTCAGGGTAGACGAAAAAAAGGAGGACTTAAAAAATCCTCCTTTTCTATATGACCTGTTAACGTATTATACGTCCAGCAACTTTGTTACTTTAATGGCCTCTTCTCCTTCGAAGAATCTTGGCTCTCCGAGTTCTACGAAGAGGTAATTCTCGTAGCGGAAATGTTGTAGTGCCACAAATTGTTTGTCGGCCGATAGTGCGATGTCCAGACGTTCGTTCCCGTTGGGGTTTCCTATCAGACGTTCCCCTTTTTCAATCATGGTGTCGAGGTCTTGCGCTGTTTTTGCCGTCATCAGGTTGTGCGCTATCCGGCAACCGTCGCCTTTTATGTTCAGTTCGTATCCTTTCAGTTTGTTGCCGGTTGGTGTGTAGACGAAGTCCTTTTTCAGACCGAACAACGATGTTTTTACACTGATATTGGGGTGTGAGGCTACAGCCTCACCCATTTTCATAGATGATATTTTTGCCATTTCAATTGTGATTTAGTTGATTTGCAGACGCTGTCAGCATACGTGCGGGTCTGCTTTTAAATAGTTTTTTGGGGCAGAACAGTACACACCACTTCCCGTCTAAATCTGTAAGACTATTTAGGGTGTGTGGCGTTTGTTGGCGGAATGTTATTCCCGGGGTTCGTTGCCCCAGCTGCTTATTGGCGTAATGAACGCCATGTGTCTAGGTGGTTCAAATCACAATACGCCTTAGCGCAATCACATAATAGAAACGTGGCGCACTGGCGGTAAATGGCGCAGACTCGCGTCTTGCAGATTGTTTATAGATTGTTAGAAATTTCCAACTGTGTCGGAAATGATGCTTTGCCTGTTTGTCAAGCCCTCCGTGCGGAAAACTGGTGAGGGTGCGGGTCCTATGGTCGGTGTTGTATACCTGCTGGGGCAGGCTAATGCCGTCAGACACGTCTCCTTCCTGCTTTTGGGGGTGGCTGTCGTCTGAAAGGGAAGCACCTATACAGTTCTGCACACGGCTCTCGAAATGCTCGCCCCGACTGTTCCCTTTCTCGCAGAAACCAGTCAGGACGCATACCGCTAAAGCGATGCCTGCTAATATGCTGTATAATGTCTTCCTACCCATAGGAGTTTCGTTTTTCAACTGCTAAAATACGTTTTTTCCCTAACAAAACCGCTTTTTCACGCTGAACTTATTTCTTTAATCGAAAATACTTTGCTAATTTCGTGCTCACTAAATTTGTTTTACACCTATAATTAAATTTATGATCGACGTTAAAGGAAAATGGGCGCTGATTACCGGCGCAAGTCGCGGTATCGGCTATTTGAGCGCTTTGTTCATGGCTAAGCAGGGTTGCAACCTTGTTATCCATAGCCGTAGTATGGAACATTCGCAGAAAGTTGTTGACGAAGTGAAGGCGCTTGGTGTGCAAGCTTACGCTGTTGCTGCCGAACTCTCAGAGTTAGACCAGGTGGCTACTATGTTGGCTGAAGTTGACAAACTGGGCGTACAAATCGACATTGTGCTGAACAATGCCGGTTTGCAGATTGCCTACCGCACCGAGTTCTACAATACGCCTATGAGCGACTATTTGGTCAGCTATAAGATTAACACGATGGCTCCTGCCATGATTTGCTACCACTTCCTGCCGATGATGCAGAAACGCGGTTTCGGTCGCATCGTTAACACTACCAGTGGCATCCGTCTCGAACCTGAACAGGCGGGTTATTCTGCTAGTAAGGCTGCGCTCGACAAAATCACTATCGATTTGGGCTCTAAGTTGAATGGCTCCGATGTTATGATCAACCTTGCCGATCCAGGGTGGTGCCGTACCGACCTTGGTGGTCCTAAGGCGCCAAACTCTCCTGAAAGTGCCATTCCGGGTGTTCTTGTTGGTGCTTTTGCTAACGATAAGAAGTGTGGACGTATCTTCTCGGCGCAAGACTATGCCGGCATGTCGCTTGCCGATGCAGTGGCTAAGGCTGAAAGTGTTGCTGCTCCGTACTAATTAGCGCATTCCCACGAATAATAAAAACCGCACAATAGGCTTTGCTTCCTGTTGTGCGGTTTTTTATGCTGTGAGATTTTTTGTCTCCTCTCCTTATTTTGTGATTTGAACATCAAGTGCTTTGTATTGTTTGCCGTCTTTTGTGAAAAATACGTTCCGCAAGACAATGGTTTTTCCCGGCTGCATTTCTTCTATCCTCTTTATGGTCCTATTTTCAAGGAGGTCTCCTTCTATAGTTGGATCTTTTGTGCATCCCATAGAGTCGTAAAAAAAGAGTTCATAACTGTCAACTTTGAAAAATTTGTCCCAGCCGTTGTTGACAACAACTTTCATCGGCTTGCTGTAATTAACTTCCAAGGACGATAGTGGAGTGCCTTTTATTGCTTGTTCTTTTCCGTTTACATCAGTATAGTGAACTTCTGCAGTGTAGATGGGTTGTTGTTCTATTCCCTTTATGTTGTAGGTCGTTTGGCTGGTTAGTTGGTTGGTTTTGTAGTCGTATATGCTGATGGTTACGCTTTTTTCACCTCTATTCAGTCCTTCAATCTTCCAATTATTCAAATCAAAGCAATCTACAATCTCTCTACCGTAATAGTATCGCAAGATTTTATTTTCATCATGGTATTCTTGAAATGACTTCTCGAAACGTAAAACACCTTTGTCTGTTGTTATTTTTGCTATTGGCTTTGCATAGTTTTTCCGCATTAGCAATAGTTCTCCATTGTCGGTTCGTTTTATGTATTTGATTTCCTTGAATGGTTGGGAGAATGTTCCTGCTATTAAATAGTTGCCAGTCGGTGTTATTAGTAACGGCTTACTCTGGTTTTGTGCTTCTGTCTCCATTCCAAATGGTAACAACAGCGCTATTATAGCAAGTAGGGCGCAAAGTCTTCTCATATCTCGTTCTTGTTATGTTCTATTGCAAGTATAGTGTAAATGAAGGAGAAATGAAACAAAAGCCTCGACGAATCGAGGCTTTTGTTTAGTATTTGAGGTTTATTCTACCCTGTGGTTCGGCATATTCTTTCCCAATGTGCCCTTTTAGCGTATATTTTAGGTATAGCGCAACCATGTCGCTCATTGTTTTGTTATCTTCCCTTACTATTTTGCTGTGGCGCAGTAGGCCTTTAAATCCGCCTCCCTTTACGGTATAGTCGGTCGTACCGATGGTGTATAGCTGGTCTGGCTTTATCGGTTCGTATTGACGGGTCGACTTGTTCTTCACCATAACATTGCTTATGGTGTGGTTTGTACCGTCAATTTCAAATCTAAGGCCCGCCACTTGTGGAAAATCTCCGTCGGCGTTGGGGAGCGACTGGATGCAGGCGGTAAGAAGCTCTACTATTTTCGCTCCTGTCTCTTCCACGACGGTCAGGCGGTTGTCGTAGGGTGCCAGATCCAATATTCCCCCATTGGTTACTTCTCCCGAAGGCAGATTGGTTCGTATGCTGCCGGCGTTCACCATAGTAATGTCACTTTTACAATAGTCCATTACTGCATCGGCTACAAAATCACCGGCATTGGTCTCTCTTAGCCTGATGACCTTTTTGCCGTTGTCCCTAACCAGCAACAGCGTCTCGTTGTCTCCTATTACTTGTTCTGTGAAGTTCCTGCTCTTTTCACAGGTGATGGTGTAAGCCCGTTTTACTTTCTCGTTTTCTCTTGTTAGTTGGGAGGTCGGTACCAGTTCGGTGGTGATTGTCCCGTCAGGAGTAATGACCAATTTTCCTATGTTCTTCAGTTTGGTGCCGGTTTGCGATATTACTACGGTTTGGCCGGTTTTGTTGTGCACCGTATCGCCAATAATCTCAGAATGCGTGTGGCCGTCAAGAACGACATCAATACCTGTAGTTTGGCGGGCGATGCTGTGCGAGTCGGAGTTGAATTCGTTTCTTTCTTCGCCCAGGTGGGCCAACAGCACCACATAGTCGGCTCCTGCCTGCCTTGCATTGTTTACAGCCTTCTGTATGAGGTCAGTAAGGCTGTCGGGGCTGAGGTTGTACAGCTCGTTGTAGTCTTTGTCTACGAACGCATATTCCTCGGTTTTTCTGGCCGTTGGGGTAGTGGCACCCACAAATGCAATCTTTTTGTTCCCTAGTTGTTTTAAAATATAGGGTCTGTAGAGTGCCTTGTTGTTTTTGCTGTCGCGCAGGTTCACACAGGTAACGGGTGGCGGTTGGCCGATGTTGCCTGATTGCATATGACTGTAGGGGTGGTTGGTTGTGAGGGGGGTGGTGCCCAGTTGGCGGAGCAACTCTATCATACGCGGCATTTTGTAGTCAAACTCATGGTTGCCAATCGTGACGGCGTCGTAGCCGCATTCTTTCATCACGTCTATCACGTATTGGCCGGTCGATATGGCGCCTGCGGTCCCGCCTTGCAGATAGTCGCCGCTCGAAACCAGTGCTACGTATGCCGTGTCGGCTACAGCATCGCGCAAGCCTGCCAGTTTCGCATAGTTCTCGGTGGCGCAGTGGACGTCGTTCTCATACAGAACCACGATGCTTTTCTCTTTGCCTGCAGGTATAGCCTTTTGGAGCGTCTTACAGCCAAACAAACTTAATGCCAGTCCGCATACTAGCAGATGGAGGTGCTGTTTCGTCATTTTAATCTATAGTTTTAGTCCTGTTTCTTGTCGGGTCTGTAAAATTACCGATTTTCTTCTTTCTATGGGACGCTTCCAGACATTTAAAACAAAAAAGAAAAGGGACGTTTCACAACGTCCCTTTTCAACATAACCTTAACTATGAAAAATCTATCTGTTTTGTTTGCATTGCAAAGTTGCTAATATATTTTGAAAACACAAAATATATTGACAAAAAAATGCAATCTTTTCAAATTTCTATTTTTCTATATAATAATTGAGTGTGGTTAACGTTTATAGTTGCTTTCTATAAAAGGAAAACAGCGACAATCACTTGCCGCTGTTCCCAATCTAATAAATATGTATTAGTGCTTTACCTAACTTGCAGTTTCTTTATGGTGCATTCACCTGATGCGGTGTATGCTTTAAGGATATAGATACCTGCAGGTAGGTTGGTGTTTAAGTTGTTGTTGCCGAATTCACGATATACGGTTTGACCAACCGCATTTACAATTTCAACTTCTGTAATCTCCTCGCTGCTTACGAGGGTGAAGCTTCCATCGTTTGGATTAGGAGTCAACTGTACGCCTTGGGTTGCTGCAACACTGTTGGCAACATTTGCGTGGTTGACAGTAATCTTAACATTGTAGAGCTGACAGTCTTCGAATGCCACGATGGTGGTGTCCTTGTTATACTTAACGCCTTGATACTCGTCTTCAACTTCCTTGCTCTTAACATCTGGAGCTGGCTTCCAAATCTTGAAGCTGCCGCAGAGGTGGAGCATAGAGAGGTAGTGAACCAAACCATCGTAGTAGCGGTACTGACCGGTTGCGAGGCCTGCGTTCCATGCTTTGTTCAAGTTGGTTTCAACTTGCTTTGTGTATGAAGGGTTGTTCAACAATGCGTAGCAGGCAACTGCGTTGGCTCCGGTCTCACCCAACGTATAAGTCTCGGCTGCACCTGAACCGTCCCAGTTGAAGCGTGCGTGCTGGTAACCGTCTTTCTCAAAGAAGTCGATGATGCGTTTTGCCATTGTTTCCTGTCTGTCTTTGTCTACACCGAACAGGTAGTAGTCCATACCGAAGTTCATGGCGCAACGCATTGCGTCGTACATGTATTTCTGTGAATTGCTGTTGTAAGACACAGACTTAGGTGTTCCGTCGAAGTTGTTGTAGTCGGAGAACAAACCTGAGCTTGGGTTTGAAGACTTGTACAAGTGGTTGCGGGTTGCTGTTGCAGCCTCTGACCATTTGCTGTTGTTAGTCTTAG
>DGTD01000047.1 GCA_002396385.1 Bacteroidales bacterium UBA4345 | reverse complement strand
TTCCGCCGCGACGAGAAGGTGATCCGTTTTATGATTACTAAGCTCGACAAAAATGCAGCTGAATATGCTGTTAAGCGCCGTTCTAAGTCTAAGTCTAATGAAGCATAAGGAGGATTAATTATGGCAGCACAACCAACAAACGCATCATCTGAAATCAGATATCTTACACCACCTTCAGTGGACGTTAAACGTAAGAAATATTGCCGTTTTAAAAAGAACGGTATTAAGTACATCGACTATAAGGATCCTGAATTCCTCAAGAAATTCTTGAACGAACAGGGCAAAATTTTGCCTCGCCGTATCACTGGTACTTCTCTCAAGTTCCAGAGAAAGGTTGCTCAGGCTGTTAAGAGGGCTCGCTATATCGCGTTGCTTCCTTATGTAACCGATTTGTTGAAGTAATTTTTAGGAGGATTAATTAATGGAAATTATATTGTTAGAAGACGTCAACAACCTTGGTTTCAAGAATGACGTTGTTAACGTTAAGAATGGTTATGGTCTTAACTTCCTTATCCCTCAGGGTAAGGCTATTTTGGCTACTCCATCTGCTAAGAAGGTCCTCGCTGAAAATTTGAAACAGCAGGCTAAGAAACTCGAAAAGATTAAGGCTGATGCGCAAGCCAAGGCTGACAAACTCAATGGTGTTTCTCTTACCTTTGCTGTTAAAACCAGTGAAAACGGTTCTATCTACGGCTCAGTTACCAATGCTCAAGTGGCTGAGGAACTTTCTAAGAAGGGCGTAGACGTTGACCATAAGATTGTTTCTATCAAGACTCCTGTTAAGGCTCTTGGTGAATACACTGCTGTGGTTCGCTTCCATAAGGAAGTTAGTGTTGAAGTTCCTTTCACTGTGGTTTCTGAATAAGGAATCTTTCGATATTGAATTTTGCGATATAAAGTGACCTCCCACTCCTGTGGGAGGTTTTTTTTGTTCCTGATTGAAATTTAATCTGTTTTCTTTTTGACTCTGTAAACGATTTATTCGTATATTTGCGATATGAAGACTAATAATGATATAATTGTGGCTCCTTCTCTTCTTTCTGCCGATTTTGCCAATTTGCAGAAGGACGTTGAGATGATTAATAATAGTCAGGCCGATTGGCTTCATCTTGACATTATGGATGGGGTATTTGTCCCCAATATATCATTTGGTATGCCTGTTGTTGGTGCTGTTCATAAAATTTGCACCAAAGTGTTAGATGTGCACCTTATGATTGTTGAACCCGATAAGTTTATCGACGAGTTCTGCAAGTTGGGCGCAGATGTGCTGACTGTTCATTATGAGGCTTGCCCTCACCTTCATCGTACCATTCAACGGATTAAAGCGTTGGGTATGAAAGCTGGTGTGGCTTTGAATCCCCATACTTCTGTGTCTTTGCTGGAAGAGGTGGTTAACGATATTGATGTGGTTATGTTGATGTCTGTAAACCCTGGTTTTGGCGGTCAAAAATTTATTGAAAACGCTCTCGACAAAGTTTCGCGTGCTAAAGAATTGATTCTCAAACGGAATTCTTCTGCTATTGTCGAAGTCGATGGAGGGGTTAATCTCTCTACTGGTAAACAGTTGGTTGAGGCTGGTGCCGATGCCCTTGTTGCCGGAAGTTTTGTTTTCGGTTCTCCTAATCCTGTTGATACTATTCAAGATTTGAAGAAACTCTAATTTTAAATGGAAACTTTAAAAGTCTTGTTTCATAAGGTGCCTTTTGTGCGTCTTGTCGTTTTCTTTGCATTAGGGTGCTTGGCTATGGTTAAAGGGCTAAACTACAAAATGGTTTATGTTATTTTAATCACTGCTTCTCTGTTTTTGCTTTTGCATTACCTTATTTCCAAGCAAAATGATGAGTCTCGATATTCTTTCCGATGGTTTTTCGGTTTGTCGATAAGCGCTTATATGTTCGCATTTGGGTCCATTTTCTCTTACCACACGCGTGATGTGAATAAAGATATGGAAGCCAAATACTATGTCGGACGTGTGAAAACAACTCCATCTCTTTCTTATGGTGCTGTTCAGTTTACTGTGGCTCTGTCTGAAGTTGACGATTCAAAAATGAAAAAAAATAAAAAGTCGTTCGATGCTGTCGTTTACATACAAAGATCTAAATCTAGTAAAAAAATCGCTTTGGGCGATTCCTTACTAATTGCTCCGCAAACTCCTGTTGTTAAGGAAAGAAGTGAGGAACTTGGTATACAGGAAACCAATTCTAATACGTTCTTTGTTAAAGACGATGCTTGGATGCTTATTTCTAAATCTAATTCACTTCGTGCTGAATCAATTAGAGACTCTCTCATTGGGTCGTTGAAAAAAAAAGATGTACAGATAATGAATTAGCCCTGGTCGCTGCTTTGGTCTTGGGCGATAAGTCGTTGCTGGATGCTGACTTAAAGGCTTCTTATGCCAAAGCAGGTGTCAGCCATGTTTTGGCCGTCAGTGGTTTGCATGTGGGCATTATATTCGTTGTCTTTAATTTCCTTTTCTCCATCTTCTTCAAAGGTAATTTATTGGGACCACGTCTTCTGAGGGCTCTTCTAACTGTTTGTTGTCTGTGGGGATACGCTTTCCTGACTGGCCTTTCGCCCTCTGTTATGCGTGCTTCTGTTATGTTCTCCTTCCTGCAGTTCGGTTTTCTATTCCAGCGTCCCTATTCCGTATATTCGTCTGTTGTTGCGTCTGCGTTTGTCCTTTTGCTCTACAATCCTTCTTTCCTATTCGATGTGGGCTTCCAGTTGAGTTATATGGCTATTTTGTCTATATTGTTTTTCTATCCGCGCCTTTCTTCTCTTTCCCTTATAACCAGGTTGAAGAATTGTTCTTTCCGTTTTCTGCCCTCCCGAGTCCGGACTGTTCCTCAATTTTTGACGAGTTGGTCGGTCGATCTTACTATTGTTTCTTTGGCGGCTCAAATTGGTACAGCTCCTCTTGTCTTGTATTATTTTCACCAATTCTCGTGCGTTTTTTGGCTGTCGGGTTTGTTTGTCCTCCCTTTGGCTGTTGCTCTTGTCTATTTGGCATTAATGTCATTTGTTGTTTCTCCGTTCCCTTCAGTCGCATCTCTTTTTGTGGGGCTCTTGTCTTTCGTGGCATCCGTTACTAATGCCGTTGTCTGTTTTTTTTCCTCTTTCCCCTTTTCCGTGATTGATTTTATTGACTTCCGTTTCGAAGATTTGTTGTGCTGTTATGTTGCTTTGACCTTTATTTCTTTTTATTTATACAATAGGCGTTTCCTTCCCTTTTTTTGTGGCTTGTTGGTCTTCTGCATTTCAGGGACGTTGTCTGTTTTCCGTAGGCATTCGGTCCCAGGCGTGTCGGTTGCTGTATATAATTATTCGGGTCGTTCGGCTGTTAATGTGTTCGGCTCTGGTTTCAACCGTCTTTACTCAACAGCCGATTCTTCTATGGTATGTCGACAACTGAAAAGTTTTTGGATTCGACAGCATACGGTGCCTGCGCAATTGTCTTCTTCACATTTGCTTGTGGGGGGGCGCGCGTCTGCTTTTATCGTTGATAAGGATTTAAGCGGTTGCCGTGCAGAGGGTGCGCCAATTACTGTTGATTTGCTAGTTATAAGTTCCGATGTGCGTGTTCCTATTGGCAAACTCAAGACTATTTTCAATTATAAGCACCTTGTTATTGATAGTTCATGTTCTCTCGCTACTTCCTATTGGTGGAAGAAACAGTGCCCCGATGCATATTTGGTGAAGGAGAGGGGGGACTTTATTGAACATTTGTGATTTTATCTTCTTTCAAAACGGTCTGCTACGAGAGTTATAGATGGATTGATTGTCGGGTGTTCGGTGTTTGTTCTTTGTGTAAAACTTGGCTATAAAATAAGAAAAGCACCTGTTCAGGTGCTTTAATTTTGAGGTCTCTGGCGGATTCGAACCGCCGTAAACGGTTTTGCAGACCGGTGACTAAGCCACTCATCCAAGAGACCGTTTTTGCATTACCAAACAATTGCTTTATTTGCTTTCGAGGTCTCTGGCGGATTCGAACCGCCGTAAACGGTTTTGCAGACCGGTGACTAAGCCACTCATCCAAGAGACCATTGTTTGGTTTTGCTTTGCAAAGATAAGCAATTTCTGTTACCAAACAAATTTTAATTGCCTTTTTATTCTTTATAATATACTCGTTTTACCCTTCGGCTTACACTGGTTAGTACTTCATAGGGTATTGTTCCCAATTTATCTGCTATCTCGGTTATGCTCTGGTGTGGACCAAACACTTCTACTACATCTCCTTCTTGTGCCTCTATGCCGGTAAGGTCTATCATGCAGACGTCCATACAGATGTTTCCTACTATGGGGGCAAATTTTCCGTTTACCCATACTTTCCCGTTCCGGTTTCCTAAATGCCGGTCTAATCCGTCGGCATAACCGATAGGTATTGCACCTATTACTGAATCTCTGTCCAATTTTCCTTTCCTGCTGTATCCTACAGTCTCATTGGCTGGCACCTGTTTTATTTGGAGTATGTTTGTTTTAAGTGTGCACACTTCCTGAAGTCGTTTATTGTCTATGGCGCTAATACCGTAGTGCCCAATACCTAATCGAACCATATCGTACTGGTATTCGCTAAACCGCTCTATTCCCGCCGAGTTGCAGATGTGTGCCATTATTTTGTAATCAAAGGCTTTTTGTATTTTGTCTTTTACTGCTTTGAAACACTCGTGTTGTTCTTTGGTAAAGTAGTCGAAATCCGAACTGTCGCTACCGACGAAATGGCTGAACACAGAACGAACCCTTACTTGGATTTGGCCTTTCAATATCTCTATGAGGCTGTCGATCTCTTCCGGTACGAATCCCAAGCGGTGCATTCCAGTGTCTATTTTCAAATGGATAGGGTAGTTGCTGATGTCCATGCTTTTTGCTACCTCTATAATACGGTTCAACATCTGGAAGTTGTATATTTCTGGCTCTAGGTTGTATTCGAATATCTTCGGAAAAGTGTTTGGGGCAGGGTCCATTACCATAATTGGAATGTGGATGCCCTCTTTTCGGAGCGAGGCGCCTTCGTCGGCTACTGCTACTGCTAGGTAGTCGCCTCCGTTCTGCTGGAGCGTTTTACTTACTTCTATGTCTCCGCTACCGTATGCGTAGGCTTTCACCATACTGCATATTTTCGTGCCTGGTTTTAAGAATGAGCGGAAGTAGTTGAAGTTGTTAACCAATGCTGTCAGGTTTACTTCCAACTGTGTCTCGTGTACGGCATATGACAATAAGTCGCTTATGTCTTCAAAATGGTAACGGCGGGATCCTTTTAAAAGGATTGTCTCGTTTTTGAAGTCGAACGTGTTGAAGTGGTTGATAAAGTCTTCGGTGGTGGCGAAAAAGTACTTCTCTTTCGCATCCATCAGGTCTTCGTATTTTCCAATTTCTGAACCTATTCCTATCAGTTTGTCTACTCCCTTCGCTATTATTAGGCTTTGCACGCTTTCGTAAAGTTGTTCTGAACTTTGCCCGCTTTGCATAATATCGGAGAGTATCAGTGTCTTTTTGTTCTTTTTTATGTCTGCTTGCTGGTTGAGGTAGTCAAGCGCAATTTCTAACGAGTTGATGTCTGAATTATAACTGTCGTCAATGACGGTACAGCCGTTCTGACCTCTTTTCAACTCCATACGCATCGCTACCTGTTCCAAGTCGCCCATACGCTTCTGTATCTGGTCGGTGCTTATACCGAAGTGTAGCAGTGTGGTTATGCACAACAGCGAATTTTCTATTGATGCATCGTCGCTGAATGGTATGCTGTAGTGCCCTTTTTCCCCCTTATAGAGGTATGATATGGTGGTTTCTTTTCCTTTTTTCTGCTTTTCTAATATCACCACGTCTGCTGTTTGGTTTTCTCCAAAACTCAGCGTTTTCCCCTTTAAACGAGATTGTTGAATACAGATGTCGACTAGTTTGTCGTCTTTGTTGAAGATGATGGTTTGGCTGTCTTTGAAGAGTTTCAGTTTCTCACAACACTTGACTTTCATTGAACTGAAGTTCTCCTGGTGTGCGTCGCCCAATTTGGTGAAGATTCCGATGCCCGGTTTTATAATCTCTTCCAGGCGGTCCATTTCGTTTACTTGCGATATCCCTGCCTCGAATATGCCGAGTTGTGTTTGGTCGTCCATTTCCCAAACAGATAGCGGTACTCCTATCTGTGAATTGTAACTTCTGGGAGAACGGGCTATCGAATAGTCTTTTTGAAGCAACTGGTACAGCCATTCCTTTACAATAGTTTTACCATTGCTGCCAGTTATGCCAATTACCGGAATGTCAAATCTCAACCTATGTTTTTTAGCTATTGTCTGAAGTGCTTTCAATGTGTCGTCTACAACTATGAAGTCGGCTTCTTCCATTTGTGCTGCATTTGCGGGCAAATCACTTACCATAAAACTGCGTACACCGTTCCGGTAAAGACTCTCTATATATTGGTGCCCGTCTCGACGACTGGTCCTGAGTGCGATAAAGAGGCTTTCTTCTGGTATCGATAGGGCGCGGCTATCTATACATAGTTTTACTATCTTTTTTTTCCCGTCGCCTTGCAACTTCCCGTTTGTAAGGTGGCAAATTTCTTCTGAACTATACATTAAACTCTGCCTTTGTGACTAGTTTGTTTCCTTTTATCTATTCTTTATACAAATGTACGCAACATCTTTGAACTGGATAGCGGCTATTGGTATTTCTTTTTGTATGTCGCTATTTTTTCAACTCTTCCGAATAAAGCTCTTCTATATTCTCTACTTTTGTGTGCTTCTTCAGCTGGTTCTGAAAGTAAAAGATAGCGGCCATCATTATTATCAGTAACGGTACGATGGTTACCGCTAGGCTCATTAATTTGACTTTTGCAAGAGCTTCGTTGTAGGTTAGACTTAAATCAGACATGTATCTGTTGGTTATAAGATAGTTGCAGATACTTGAGAATACAAACGAACCTGCTATCATATACGATGTGTTTCTCAGTGCCGATTTAAATCCTTTCTCTGTGTGGTTCTCACTTATAAGCGCGTCTATTTTTTCTGTATTGAACATTTTAGGATTGTAAAACAGCTTCTTGATTAGTGGCGATTTTGTGAAGTTGGTGACAATTACCGCTAATGCGAATAGCAAAGGTATGGCCGCACGTTCGTACGCCACATATTCGCGCGGTAACTCCAATATGCCGATTATTCCTGTAATTAGTATTCCAAGGAAGCCGATTATTGCTAAAAAACTTGCCTTTCTTTCTTTTGCAAAGTGGTAGATAAAATAAACGATAGGAAATGCTAATGCAATTACCAATCCTATTTTGCTTGCGTCTTTTTCTGCTATCTCTACATATTTTTGAAGTAGTTTGGGTAGGGTGAACAGGCAGGTGACGGGCAGTACTATATTATAGAGTAAACTGCTGAACGAATTCTCTTGCTTCTTTTCTGGTGTGTCTTGTCCCATAATTAATTTTAGTTGTTTAGTCTTTCTATGGCAAAATTACTCTTTTTTTCCCTATCTTGAACTTTTTTTAAACAAATTGGTATTCTTTGCTTTGCGTAAAGACAAGAAAGCCTTATCTTTGCAGTCCGAAACAAACGAGAAAACTTATATTGATATGACAAAGGCAGACATCGTAAACGAGATTTATGAGAAAACCGGTATTAGCCGCGATGATGTTATGAGCATTGTTGAAGGTTATATGGAAGTAGTTAAAGGTTCATTGGCAAAGGGTGAGAATGTTTATTTGCGTGGCTTTGGAACTTTCGGTCTCAAGCTTCGCCGACAAAAGGTTGCCCGTAATATAAGTGCTAAAACCAGTGTAATTGTTCCTGAACACAATATTCCTTCTTTCAAACCTTGTAAGGAGTTCGTTGAGCAGGTTAAGTCTAAAAATTAATCTTTTCCTGATGTTGAAAATATAACGGGGGTGTGTCTCTTTTGCGCACCCCCGTTTTTTTGCCGCTGTGTGTCCTCGTCTTTTTAAGGCTTTACGTTTTTTATCTCTTTTTATTCCTCTAATTATTTATCTTTGCGTACTCAAGTTACTATTATGAAAACTAAACTCTTATTCTGTCTTTTCCTTTCCCTTTGTCGGTATACGGCTTCTGCTGTATCTGTGGCTCCTGACGATTCTCTCTTACTTTATGAGGGAAGGGTGCTGGTGAATGCCGATTCTGTTTCATTTTGTTATCCGGGAACTTCTGTGCGTGTCGCTTTTCAGGGAACTGGTATTTCTGTCGAGTTGAAGAATAATGCTGGTTATTATTGGGTGGAAATCGATAGTATGAAGCCTTTTAAAATAAGTACTCACAATAATCAGGTTGTCGGAAAACGTTCTGTCTATTCTTTGGCTACTGGTCTGGCTCCTGGATTTCATAACTTGCAGCTGACGTTGGTGAATGAGGGCTTGTTTTCGCGTCCGCAAATATACCGTTTTGTATTGCCCGATTCTGCACAATTGTGTCAGGTGAGACGGAAAAAACACAGAATCGAGTTTATCGGTAACTCTATGACATGCGGCTATGGTGTTGAAGCTCCTTCTAAATATGATGGTTTCGCCGACTCTACCGAGAATTTTGCTCTGGCTTACGCTGGCATTGTCTCTCGGCATTTCGATGCTGAACCTATGGTTGTCGCACGTTCTGGTATAGGTATTTATAGAAATTATGCCGGACCGCGTCACGGCTCTTTTAATCCTTTGCCTTCTTTTTACGATCGCGCCTTTATATTTGGCTCTCCTAAGTGGAATTTTTCCCGTTTCTCACCTGAGGTCGTTTGCATTTGTTTGGGAACTAACGATTTAAGTTCAGGCCGTTATAGTATGCGCCTCTTCCATTCGGCGTACTATGACTTTGTTGGACATGTGCGTGAAATCTATCCCCATGCGCGCATTGTTCTTATTTCGGGTTCTATGCTGACTGGTCGGAGGCTGCATGATCAGCGACGGTTGTTAGATGGCGTTTATCAACGGCTGAAACAAAATGGTGCCGATAATATATATCGTTTTGACTTCTCTCCGCTTGACCCTGGGCTGGGTTATGGTGCCGATTGGCATCCGTCCATTCCGCAGCAACGCGTTATGGCTGATGAACTGACCCGTTTTATTGAAAAAATTTTAGGGTGGTAACGACGGCTAGTCGTTACTGAATTTCTCTTTGTATTCTTCATACTGGGCCATAATAGTTGCCACATAGTTACATACGTTGTTGCCGCTCATATAACCATGTTTGACAACAGGGTCGGTAAAATACTGGCGGTTGCTTTTTAAGCGGACATAAGTTTCCACATTGTCTTTCCATATTAATGGATCTTTCCCGTATTTTTTTGCCAGTGCCTGTGCGTCTTTTATGTGTCCCACTCCTGCATTATACGAGGCAAGAGTGAACCTTATGCGGTCATCGGTGTTTGGTATGCTCTTATAGCTGTCGAACATTACTTTCAAGCATTTGCAGCCGATCTTAATATTCACCTCTGGGTCGAACAGGTCTTCGCGGCTTTTGGCTCCCATCTTTCTTGCAGTGTTCGGCATCAGTTGCATAAGGCCGATCGATCCGCTCCAGCCTATAACATCTGGATAGAACCGCGACTCTTTGTGGGTGATGGCAGCGATCAGACGCCAGTCGAATCCGTATTGCGCTCCAAATTTTTTGTAGTATGGGTCGTAGTTCGAAATCTCGTGACTGCCTTTGGGTATTTTGGTTATGCGTATCCTATGGTTGTTGGCTGCCACATATTTCTTGGTGTCAAAATATTTCATGTGCAGTGTCCTTACCAACTTTTGGGTCTGTACTTTTTCTTCCCATCTGTTTACTGCGTTTAGCAGTATGGTGTCTTTCACTACCCATGCCGACCGTTGGTCAAAACTTACGTTCAGACTCAAGTCTATGTTGTTATATTCCGAGGTGTTGGCTTTTGCCACTTTTTCATCGCAGATGGTGAAGTCTATTTCTTTTTTCGATACACGGTCTATCAAGTCTTCTTCGTCTTCTTCCTCTCCGCATGTTTTGATGACGATTCCTCCTCCGATCTCTTCGTTCAGGTTTTTCAGCCGCTCTTCGTGTTTCGAACCGGCAAGCACCCACACTTCTTTGCCAATTAGTTGGGTTACATCGTTTATTTCTTTTTGTATTATGGTTTTCTCTTTTTTCTGTCTTTTCCCTTTAATTGCTATTTTTTTTTCTTCTTTTCGTTGTACCAGCACTTGGTGGGTAATATAAGTGTGGTTGGTGAACAATAACTTTTGGCGGTGTTCGTTGCTCATCACTATAGGGTAGGCTACTACATCAACCTCTCCATTTGCCACTTTATTGGCAAGGTCGTTTACGTCTTTACCGATGATGAAGTTGATTTCCCTGTTTAGCGATTTTGCGAAATCTTGTGCCATCTCGTATTCGTAACCCATGATTTTTTCTCCCTTCTCGTAGTAGGATATGGATTGTGAAAGCGTGCCGATGTTTAGTACAGAACTGTCGTTCTGGGCTGTGTCGGCTGCCTGCTTGTCCGATTCTCCTACATGGTTACATCCCAGTGTCAGGAATGAGACTACCGATATACAGGTGGTCAGTATTATTTTTGTGTGTTTTCTCATGAGTCTGTTGGTTTTGGGGCATAGGCTGTTGCGCCTTTTTAATATATGATGAATATGCACGGCCGTTTATTAAGGTCGGGTAGAGGCTGTTTTTTCCAGTCTGCCACTGTTTTTGTCCTTATATATTCATTGTCTGTGGTTACATCACATGCTATACATATCATGGTGCTACTTTGGCAGGTGTTGAGTAGTTGCTCCAGTAACTTCATATTCCGGTAGGGAGTCTCAATGAATATTTGGCTTTGGTTCTCGCTATGGGCTCTTTTTTCCAAGTGTTTTATAGACTTTGTCCTTTCTCCCTCTTCTATAGGAAGGTAACCGACAAAGGCGAAACTTTGGCCATTAAAACCAGAGGCCATCAAACCTAGCAAAATTGACGAGGGCCCTATCATTGGGACGACTTTTGTGCCTTTTTTCTGGGCTATTCTCACCACATCGGCTCCCGGGTCTGCTATAGCAGGACAGCCTGCCTCACTAATTATACCCATATCGAAGCCCTGTTCTAGTGGCGCCAAGTAACTTGACACTTCTTTCGGATCGGTGTGTTTGTTCAGTGTGTAGAAACTCAGTGTGTCAATGTCTATTTCCTTATCAACTTTTTTTAGGAAGCGCCTGATTGTACGCACATCCTCTACTATGAAGTGTTTTATACCTACTATTATGTCGTGATTCTTTGACGGAAATACGCTGTTTAAATCGCATTCGCCTAAAGTATTTGGTATAAGATATAATGTTCCTCTCATATGTCGTATTGTCTCGAAATAACTCCAATTTTTAAAAGTAAGTGAAAAAAAGTTCAAAACCAAATGCCATACGTATTGTTGCTTTTCTATTTTCAGTGTATTTTTGAAGTGTGAAACAGATATAGCCGCATTGAAAGTTACTGGTTAAACTTTACAATTGTTTTGAATTTCCGGGCAATTTTCAATGTTCAATGGCGGGCCACGCCTTCGGGTAAGCATCTTTTAGGTGCTCGGTGGATTACAGCGAACACTTACAGCCCAAATCCTTATTTTTTAGGAGTTTAAATTAACAACAGTGCGGCTTCTTTATTTTATAGGAGGTGTTTGCCAATTTGGCAAATACCTCTTTTTATGTTATAAGACATTGCAAAAAGATTTGCTATTTCGGTTAATGTTGTCTATATTTGTTATAGACAATTATATATTATAGGTAGATTTTTACATAGTTAAGCTTCATAATAATTAAGGGAGGCTGTGAAGTCTCCCTTGATTTTTATGGCTTATGTGGCTTGTATTTTTGGGCGGTTTCTTCGTTTTTAAACTCCAATTCCTTATCTTTGTCTATAATTTCTTAAATGGTTAATTAATATCAATTTTTATATATAATTATGGCTTCACAAGAAGATGTGTTCAAGAAGATTGTCGCACACTGTAAGGAGTACGGCTTCGTTTTCCCTTCAAGCGAAATCTACGATGGCCTAGGCGCTGTTTACGATTATGGCGAGAATGGTGTCGAGTTGAAAAACAATATAAAAGGCTATTGGTGGGATTTTATGCGCCTGCTACATACTAACATTGTTGGTATCGATGCTGCTATTTTTATGCATCCTACCACTTGGAAGGCTTCTGGACACGTAGATGCTTTTAACGACCCGCTTATCGATAACCGCGATTCAAAAAAACGTTATCGTGCTGATGTTCTGATTGAAGAACTTATGGCTAAGTACGACGATAAAATTAATAAGGAGGTCGAAAAAGCTGCTAAAAAATTTGGTGACGCTTTCGACAAAGATAAATTCCTCGCTACCAATCCACGCGTGCTTGAACATGTGGCTAAACGCGACGAAATTCATGAGCGCTTCAAAAAAGCGATGAATGATGTCAACCTTGATGAACTCAAGCAGATTATTCTTGATTACGATATTGTATGCCCTATTAGCGGTACTAAAAACTGGACTGACGTCAGACAGTTCAACCTTATGTTCTCTACCGAAATGGGTTCTACTGCTGATGGTGCTACAAAGATTTATCTTCGTCCTGAAACCGCACAAGGTATTTTCGTGAACTACCTGAATGTGCAGAAAACCGGTCGCATGAAGTTGCCTTTCGGTATCTGCCAGATTGGTAAGGCTTTCCGTAACGAGATTGTTGCCCGTCAGTTCATTTTCCGTATGCGTGAGTTCGA
>DGTD01000074.1 GCA_002396385.1 Bacteroidales bacterium UBA4345 | reverse complement strand
GGTGGGCATGCTCCGTTTTTTCCACACAGGAAACCGTACGACTTATGAAATTTACTTCTGATATCCTGGCTGAAAACCGTCGCCGGCTGGCGCTCTATTTCCGCCAATACGACCCTGTGGTGGGCGATGCCCAGCAGCAGGTGGTGCCCCGCACGCGCGTTTGTCTCGATGGTGCCGGCTATTACCTGCCGACCGAGATGACCGACCGCTATCCGTGTCTTTTGGCTGGCGATTTGGAGCCTTTCCGCTCTTTGTGCGCCGATGGCTCGCGGGCTTCTGACCGTGAACGCGCCACTTCCGACTACGCCCTTGCCCTGCGTCTGCAACAAATAAGGCTGTTGTTCGATTTCGAATTCTGGTGCTGGCGTTGTGTGAAGATTCAAGACAAACTCAGCAAACGGCTGATTCCCTTCCGCCTCAACTACGGCCAGCGCTGTGCCGCCCATGCCTACGAGGCGATGCGCCTGCAGGGGATGCCCATCCGCGTCATCATTGTCAAGGCCCGCCAGTGGGGTGGCAGTACGGTGACGCAGATCTATATGCTGTGGTTGCAGCTCTACCATTACAAGCGGTGGCACTCGGCCATTGTCAGCCAGCTGAAGAACCAGTCCATCAACATCCGCTCGATGTTGACCTCGGTGGTCGGCAGTTACCCGACAGATATCCCCAAATTTACGCTGACAGGTTTTGAGAACCTGTCGAATACCAAGTACATACCCGAGCGGGAGTGCAAGATTCAGATCTCGAGTGCCGAAACGCCCGATGCCCTGCGCTCGTTCGACTTTTCCATGCTCCATCTTTCCGAGGTGGGGTTGTGGAAGTCCACGCCGGCCAAAAGTGCCGAAGACCTGGTGCAGACGCTTTACAGTACGGTGCCTTACGTGGCGGGAACCCTTATTGTAATGGAGAGTACGGCCAAGGGGGTGGGCAACTTCTTCCACACGAACTACCTGGCGGCTGTTTCGGGCGACAGTGTGATGCGTCCGCTGTTCGTTCCGTGGTTCGCCATCGAGAACTACGCCCGTTTCCGCCATACGGAGGGTGGACAGTCGGTGGCACGCGATGCCGACGGACTGCCGGTGTCCGGTCTGTCTGACCCCGAGCGCCTGGTCGAGAACTTCAGCCCTTACCAGGAGAAGCAGTGGCTGCAGGGCGCTACGCTGGAGGGGATTGCCTGGTATGCCGACACCCAGCGGGGACTGCAATACTCCGATTTTATGATGCGCAGCGAATATCCGGGCTCCGATACCGAGGCTTTCCAGGCGAAGAGCAACCGCTATTATGAGCCCGAACTGGTGGAGGCCTGCCGTGCCACCTGCCGACAGCCGTTGCTGACGGGAAATTTGCGGGGCAATGCCGAGAAGGGCGACGCCTGCCTGAAGGAACTGCGCCTGACCGGACAACACTGCCCCAGCGACGAACTGCGCGTCTGGATAAAGCCCGACGAGGGCTCTACTGCCGTTTCCGACCGGTTCCTGGTGGTGGTCGATATTGGCGGACTGTCGGAGAAGGCCGATTGGAGCGTTATCTCGGTGTTCGACCGGAGTTCGCTGCTGCAACGTTCAGGGGCTTTGGAGCGGGCTGCTACCTGGCGCGGACACATCGACCACGATTTGCTGGCCTGGAAGGCGGTGCAGATTGCCCACTGGTACGGCAACGCCCTGCTGGCTATTGAAAGCAACACGCTGGAGACGAAAGACGCTGTTTGCGTGCACGACAACGGTGGCGACCATTTCTATACCGTCATCGACGAGATTGCCGACACCTATCCCAACCTCTATATGCGCAGTGTGCCGCCCGAGGTGGCTGGGGGAGCGGTCTCGCGCCGCTACGGGTGGCACACCAACGTGCGCACCAAGTACCTGGCATACGACCAGAGCCGTGCCTCCATCCGCGACGGTGAGTTTGTGGAGCACGACCTGCGTTGCTGCGACGAGATGGACTGGCTGGAAAAGAAGCCGAACGGCAGCCTGGGGGCTATTGCCGGGCAGCACGACGACCTGATCGACACTACGGCCATCGCCCTCTACATCTCTACCCGCGAAATGCCCCTGCCCCGGCGCCTGGCCCGGACCAAGCCTTCCGCCTCGCGCAACCCGCATGGCGGACTGGCCGCCTTTTAGGCTCTTTCTGCCCCAATTCAGTAAACACTATAACCTATATAACTTGCAATCTTTATGGAAAATTCAGAAACAGTACAACGCAATTTGCGGTTGCTGGAGCAGGCGGCCGCCTGCTATCACGCTATGGCTGACTTCCGCAAGCGCCGCCAGCGGGCGGTTAACTTTTACCGGGGGCGCCAGTGGAGCGACACCCTGGTTGTGAACGGCCGCACCATGACCGAGGAACAATACATACAGCAGCAGGGACGGGCTCCGATCAAGCAGAACATGATCCGTCCGCCTTTGCGCAACATTATCGGCCAGTTCCGCAGCAATCCCAGCAAACCCATCGTGTTCGCGCGTAACCGCAGCGACCAGCGTTGCGCCGAGATGATGACGGTGGCCCTGGAGTCGGCGCTGTCGATGAACGACAGCCTGAACCGCGATGCCCGTGCGCTGGAAGAGTTCCTTGTAAGCGGCAGTGCCATCTACCGAACCAGTTTCTCGCTCGATGGTGCCCGCCAGCGCGCTATACCCAAGTTCAGGGCGGTGGCCGCTAACCGCTTCTTTATAGACCCCGATATGGAGGATGTGCTGGGGGAGGATGCCGCTGTGGTTGGCGAACTGCTCGACTTGGACGTTGACGAACTGGTTGCCACTTATGCACGGTGCCCCGCCGACGAAGAACGCCTGCGCGCGCTCTATGCGTCGCAACAGTCGCTGAACGGGACCCGGGGGCTCTATCCGGCGGCCATGGCGAAGGGTCCGCGCCCTGCCGACCTCTCGGTGCTCTTTCCCGTTGTGCCGGGCAAATGCCGGGTGGTGGAAATCTGGCGGAAGGAGTGTGGATGGAAACTCTACTGCCACGACTTTCTGACAGGGACGTTCGAGTTGCGGCCCGTTGCCGACCTGCCTGCCGTTGAGGCGCTGAATGCCGAACGCCGGAGGCTGGCCGAAAGGAACGGTGCGGAGCCCGCCTTGGTGGAATGCTGCCAGCAGTATGTGCCCGTGTGGCGCTGTTACCACCTCACGCCCGACGGACACACCCTTTTCGAGGGCGACTCGCCTTATGCGCACGGCAACCATCCGTTCGTCTTCACTTTCTACCCCATGGTCGACGGCGAGTGCTGGGGGCTGGTCGAGGACCTGATTGACCAGCAGAAGGTCATCAACCGCAATATGATCCTGTTCGACTTTATCAACTCGGCCAGTGCCAAAGGCGTGCTGCTGGTGCCAGAGGAATGTATACCCGACGACTATTCGCTCGACGATATTGCCGAAGAGTGGGCCCGCTACAACGGGGTCATCAAAATAAAGGCGAGGGCGGGTGCGCAGATTCCACAGCAGATTTCCAGCAACGCTATGCACCCGGGGCTGGGACAGATGATTGAGATGCAGTTGCGCCTGATGGCCGATATTGGCGGGGTGCACGACGCCGTGCAGGGCAAGGCGCCCGCTTCGGGAACCCCGTCGTCGCTTTACGCCCAGCAGAGCCAGAACAGCAGCATCAACACCCTCGACTATGTGGCCACCTTTAACCACTTCCTCCAGTTGCGCGACAAACGGCTGCTCCAGTTGGTGGCGCAGTACTATACCGCGCGCCAGTACATCAGTACCGTTGGGACGGAGTTTGGCGAGGAGGCCCACTTTTTCGACCCTGAAACCATCCGCAATGTCGATTTCGAGAATGCGATTGTGCAGGGCAACAACACGCCGGCGTTCCGTGCCCTGGTCGACGACACCCTGCTCGAACTGTTGCGTGCACAGCTTATTCCGCTCGACGTTTTTCTCGAAAACAGCTCTTTGCCGTTTGCCGACCGCATTTTGCAGTCGGTCAGGTCAAAAAACAATTCTTCAACCACTAATCAGGAGGTAACACTATGAAAACACCTGTTTCTTTTTCTCCGAAAGGCATTGTTCGAAACGTGCCCGCCACCTTGTCCGAGCCCGGACATTGCGATGCGTTGCTCAACCTCCGTCCGCAGGGCGGTGGCTGGCGTTCGGTCGGCACCAAGGCCGTTTGTTACGGTCCGTTGGCCGAAGGTGGCGTCTTGTTGCAGGCGGCCCTGCACCAGTTGCCCGGCCACCCCTATCTGGTGGCAGTGCGCCGTGTGCAGGGGGGCGGCTTGCAGGTGGCAGCCGCCCCTCTCGAAGCGTCCGCTCCCGTTGTCTGGCAGGTGTTGCACACGTTTCCCGAAACGGCAGCCACAGCCGACGCCATGGCAGTCCACATAGCCTTCATCGGTAATTATTGTTGTTTCTCGGAGCCCCGTTTGCGCATTTTCCGTTTCAACGGCGCCGCCTATGTGGAAGAGGCCGGTGTGGCCGACAGCGCTCCGGCGTTGGCTTATTCGGTGCACGGACGTTATGCGCCGGCCGGTTCGCTGTTGTCGTTCGCCATACCCGTAAGGGGCGAGAATTTGGAGGGCTGCTACTACCGTGAGGCAGCTGCCGGACAGTATTCGGCGACGCAGTTGGCGGGTACAAACACCGAAGCCGTTACGCTGAACCAGGGAACACTCAGCACTCCCACCCAGTGGGGAAACCTGGTGTTTGGCGAGGCCGAGAAACAGGCTTTGCTCGATGCTATGGCCGGGCAGTACGAGGCCCTGCAGCAGTCGTCTGACTACTACCGCGAGGGCTATGTGCTGGTCTGTTCGGCCTGGCAGTTGGCCGACGGCTCGTATACCTGTCCGTCGGAACCTGTTCTGCTTCATTTGGGTTGCGAGCAAGTGGCGGCCGACTTCCAACAGCAGTCGCTGTCGTTCGACCCGACGGCCGATATCGATGTGTATTTCAACCGCGACAAGGTCTCGTTCAAGGTCTTTGCCGCCAACGACATCTCTCCAACCGTTTTTTCTGCCGCTGTGCTCTCGTGTTATGTGCGCCGGCAGTGGATGCAGCAGTTGTCGTTCAGCAAGCCCGAGGTGCCTGCGGCGGGGACGGGCGTCTTTCAAAAGGCGGTGTTCTTTGTCAGTCCTCCGGTCTCGATGTACCGGTTGGCGAAGGCCGAATTCGACTACCTCCACACCATCCACCACTATGGTCTCGACGCTTCCACCAAGGGACTGGTCCCCGGTGGGGTGGGGGTCGACAGCTACTACCGGTTGGCGTTGAAGCATGCGGCCACACACCGCGAGGGACTTACTGAATATCTGCCCACTGCTGCCGATGTGGCGGACTGGGTACTCTACAAGGCGGTGGAGTTTGACCTGACCGACCCCAACGAAGCGACTTCCAAACGGGTCGATTTCTCCACACTGACCGCACAGGAAGTGCTGGGGGCCGATCTGGCCGGACACCTGTCGGTCTCGTGTGGCGGATTGCTGGCCTACAACCAGCGGCTGCACTTGTGGAATTGTGCCTCCACTTTCAAGGGGGTACCTGTCTCGTCGGTCGACTTGGCCGATGTGGCTGCCGGGTTCATCTACCGTTATGCCGAGTCGGCTGTCACGCCCCACATCACCCAGCGGCGGGTGGTGCCGGGAGCCACCTCCAGTGCCTTTGTAAGGGCAGTGGGGCAGTTGGGGCACGGCGGGGTGCGCCAGGTGGTGGCGCAGTTCCGCATAGCCAACGGCGGCACCTATCTCTACCACTACCGCACCCTCGCTTACGAGCAGGTCTTTACCGATGCCGGCGGCAACCTTTGGCAGGCTTTTCCGCGCTTCCTCTCCTTCCCCGACAACCGTTGCGACCAGTGCGTGCTCTACTACCAGGTCGTTGGCGGCGCTTGGAACTCGGTAACCTTCCCGATGCGGGCTTCGGCCGGCTTCAATTTCTCGTTTGCCCTGCATCTGGCTCCTGCCGACGGACTGAATACCGACTTCGCCGCCTATCTGCCGCTCAGTGGCGGAACTCCGGTTACCGATGCGGAGGCAGAGCGGTTGTTGCAGAGCGACGGACAGACGTTTGCGCAACCCGTTACTTTGTCCGGGTCGTCTGGAACAGCCGATTTCTATCAACCCGACTTGCTGATGGTGAGTGAGCTTGCCAATCCGTATGTCTTCCGCCCTGAACTGGCGTTCCATTTCGGATCAGCTGTGACTGCTGCGGCCGTTTCTACCCGCGAAATCAGCGACGCGCAAACGGGGCAGTATCCGTTGTGCGTCTTTACCGAAGGCGGCATCTGGAGCATGGAGTTGGGCACGGCGGCATTCTACAGCCGGCAGGTGCCCATCAGTGCCGAGGTCAATAGCGGCCGCCGGGTTCTGGCGACTCCCTTCGGCATCGTTTTCCTGTCGGCGGCTGGCGTCAAACTGTTGCAGGGGCGACAGGTTACGCTGCTGGGTGAAGGGGTGCGCGGTCCGGTCGTTTCCAGTCTGTGGCAGTGCCGGGCTATGCAGGCGGTAGTGTCGGGTGTAGGCGGACAGTTGAGCACTGCCGCCCGGTTGTCTGACCAGCATACCGCTTATCCCGACGGAATAGCCGCCTGGCTGGCGGCAGACGTGGCCATGGGCTACGATGCCGCCCGGCACGAGTTGTTGCTCAGTGGGGCGGCAGAGGGCCTGACCCTCACCTACGTCTACAACTTTGGTACGCGTCAGTGGTACACGTTCAGCGACGTCTTTTACAGTTTTTCCGGCAATGTGGCGGTAAAGGCGGAAGGAGGTGTGTCGGGGTTGTGCCGGTTGTCTGACGAGGTTTTTCCCTCTGCGGCGGGTGCCGGTTTTCGGCCTGTAGCTGTAGTTACACGTCCGTTCGCACCCTGGACGCTCTATTACCAGCACCTCGACCGTGTTGTGCTGCAGGGCGAGTTGGCAGGCGGTGCCGATACGTATGCCGGGCTGTATGTGTTTGCGAGCAACAACCTCACCGACTGGCGCATGGTAAGTGCGGTGCAGTGGCGTCACCCGTTGTCGCCGCAGGCGCGCCTGCCCCGTAGCAAGCGCTCGTGGAGGTTCTTCGCCCTCGCTTTCTTTGCCGACGTGCCCGCCTCTTTCTCGCTCTCGCACCTGTCGCTGCTCGGGTCGGAAGCCGGATAGGCCTCTGTGGTGGCTGACTACATACAGTAAACGAAAGGCGGACCGTCCATGCGAAATCAGCATGGGCGGCCCCGTTTTAATTTCCTACTTGGCCTCCTATTGGTCTGCAAATGGAAAACCGCAAGAGTGGGCTTCAAGCAGCAGATTAACCGGTTGATGGCTGAGAAAAAATCCTAATATCAAAAAAAATCTATTATCTTTATCAATAATATGAATTGATTACAATATGTCAAAAATGAAGCTAGACCAATATGGCAGATTTGTACCGTCAAGTAACAAACGGTTTTTTAGTAATAGTTCAAACCCTATGGTAAGAATAGGGAATAGAATGTTTTTTTACAGTAAAAAAGGCTATATAAGGGGAACTTACCCCGATTTGGAATCTTTAGGCTTTGAAAAAAAGGAAACTTACTTCGAGCGCCCTGTAAATGATACGGAGATAGAATCTGCTTATAAGGTTACAGAATGCATTGCCGTTTATAAAGGAATATCGGTATATTTTCAGTCTTTTAATGAAGAAACCAAGGGTATTCTTATCTGGTCAACCGACAAGAGAGTCGGGGATGCTTCTGGTATTACGCCTTACTATGACTATGCAGATAGATTAATGTATTGTGATCCTCAGTATTATGGCGAAGTCCCAGAGAAGGATGTTTCTGATATTTATGAGATTCGAAAACCATATGAAGATTTCAAATTTGTCGGCCCCGAAAAAGTTTATCACAAGAAAGACGGAGAGTGGATTCAGTGTCATTTCCCTGGAACACCTCTGAAGGATGGTGAATTGTTTTAGATAGGGGTGAAAATTGAACGCATTATTACAAACTGTCATAGGGTGCTTTTTTGTGGATTATTCCCGCCTTTCCCCTCTTCTATATTTTATTTTCCGCTTTTAACTAATTGAATGTTAGGTAGTAATGTACGATTTGCCAAATAAGCATGTTTTATCATGCTTATTTGGCAAGAATTGGTGAAATTAGAGTAAAAATGCGGTTTTTTATTGCTTATTTGGCTGTTGGGCGATAAGGAATTTTTTGGGGAACATTGTAACGAAACAGTCCCGTCGCCACACCGTGGGGGGGGTAACGGGACTGGCTGTCGTGCTTATTTCAGCAGTAGGTATACTTTCTGTTCGGCCTGTTCGGCGGTCGGTCGCCCAAGCACTTGCAGGCAGATCGCTGCACACTGCCAGGCGACTGCCTCCCTCAATTTTAGGTTTAACTGTTCCGGATGGGTCTCTGGCACATATTCCAACACGCCTTCGGCCAAATCGGCGGCGGTGGCCGGATACAGCCAGTAACAGGGGCCACCATCGACCACTACCGGTTTGGCATAGCCGGCGCGCAGAAAGGGGCTGGTCTGCCTTTGCGCGCGGGGTGCGTCGGGAGCGTCGGCCTCCTCTACCCGCCGTTGCCAGTTGCCCAAGCGCAGGCCTACAAAGCGGACCAGATCGGCTGGTTTCTCGAGCAGGGCGTTGCCGTCGGGGCCAAGCGTTGCCGAGGTGGTAGGCAGCGTAGCCACAGGCAGCTGCTGTTTGGGGGCGAGTAGCAACACCCGGTGTGTGGCTTCGGGCAACAGGGTGGCTATCATGTCGTCGAGCGGGCGGTCGTCGGCAAAGGTGTCGA
Organism: Bacteroidales bacterium UBA4345; assembly: GCA_002396385.1. Lineage (GTDB taxonomy): Bacteria > Bacteroidota > Bacteroidia > Bacteroidales > Paludibacteraceae > Physcocola. Next base: position 30,908 of record DGTD01000074.1, on the reverse strand, counting down.
TGGGAACGGGCAGTCCGTCGGTGGGCGTCAACTCGTTGATCAGGGTTTTGATGTAGTCTATCATGGCTGTTCAAAGGAAGGTGGTTAACGGCTTATCGGGCTGGGGTGAACAGCGACGGTGCCTTCTGCTCTGATTTCCTAGTGGTGGTTTTGCCTGTGTTTTGGGACGGTTGCCGCGACGGGGCCTCTGGCTGGGTGGCTGCTGGTGGCTGGGCGTCTGCCTCGGCTTCGCCTACCTTCGCACTGATGCGGTAGACGCCCCTCCGGTATTCGGGTTGCGCCTCGAGGGCGGCCTGCAAATCTGGGTCGCTGGTGGTAAACTGGCCGCGCATCTTCATGTTCTGCACGCCTTTGAATTCTACAATGTGGATGCCGTTGGCTGTAGCAACAGGCATAACCAGGGTGTAGAGCCGGGTAAGGGTATAGGTTACTAGCATGGGTGTTCTCTTTTTTGTTTGGTTGCTAAATAGGTGAATTCTAGGTCCGGTACGAGCTACCGGAAAGGAGGGGGACGGATTTGCGACATAGCTTTACTCTTTAGAGGTTGGCGCAATGGTTACTGGCGGGGTTCGATGATGGCGTGGCAGTCGGGATAGCGGAGGATGAGGCAAGAAACCTCTTGCAGCATCTTGGCATCGGCGTTCTTCTCGCCACTGCTCTTGAAGTCGAGGTCGCGGGCAATCATCGGCTGGAACTCTTCCTTATAGATGTGTTCCGGGTCGAACGCCAGACCTTTGGCGCTCCAGCCCTGCTCGTCGAAGAGCGGCGCGTGCACAATGTGCAGCACTCCGAAAGCCGACACAATGCTGGTGCACTTCACCCCGAGGTAGGTTTCTTGCACGGTGTTGCCGCTAATCTGTTTCTGGCTCTCGCGCAGCAGCTCAATAGCGGCAATCAGGTCGGCACCAGCCAGCAACACGCGGTCTGTACTGCCGTCGTTACCGGTAAAGAGGCTTTTCATCCAGGCGGTGTACTGTTGGGCGGTCAGCGAGGTGTCGCCACTGCCCGTACCATACATCAGCACTTTCTTTATCTGGCGGGTAATGCCTTCGGTGAAGTAGGTGCGGTCGCCGCCGTTGTCGTAGACGAACTTCTCGCCCCAGATGAAACTGCTCTCAATCTCGCCACGCATATTGTAGAGCATGTCCACCTCCTGGTCGCTGAACGAGACCGGCACCTCCTTCTTGGTCATCTTCTCGAAGGTGCTCATCTCAATCTGGCACATAAAGTTCTGGCAGTAGTTCACGCTGCTGGCTGGCAGCATGGCGAAAGGTTCGGTCTTGGCATCCTTCTCGGCCATGGCCGAGCCCATGCGGTAGAGGACGGTTGCCGCAGGGAAAGAGGGAACCACGTAGTTGGCCGCCATCTCATTGGCGCCATACATGCCGCCAACAGGCACCAGCTCCAGCACGGCGCCGCTCTTCTGGGCCACATAGAACATCTGGTCGTAAATGGTGGTGTCCGATCCGTCAATCACCAGTTTTCCGGTAGCGTCGCAGTTCAGTACCAGCGAGCGCATCAGCAGGGTGTCTTTGGTGCGCCATATCTTCGGGGTTTTCACCTGCACGAAGATCGACGCTATGCCGGTCTCGTCGCACACGTAGCTCGAACAGGGCGATGCCGCACTGCTGCCCGAACCGTGCGCGCTTTGGTCGAGGGTGTCCTGCATCGGCTTGGCGCTCTGCTGGTAGTACTTGCACTCCTGGCTTTCGGCACGGCGCACCTTTTTGGCATAGTTGCGCATAATGGTGTCGAGCGGATAGCGGTCGGGATTCATCTTGGTTATTTCCTGGCTCACGTCCTGCATGTTCAGTCCCTGCGCCTCGGCGGCCGCCACGTCGGTTATAGCCACGGGCAGCCCCACTGCCAGTGCGGTTCCCTGACCCGCCAAGGCGGTCAGGACATCACTCCAGTCAAGGCCGGTCAGCCAGCAGGCCACAACGGCCAACAACACAACGGCCAACAACACAACGGCCGCAATTTTCACAATTCTTTCCATTTTGTTTTCCATATTCATTCTGTTTTTTTAGGTTAGTATTTGCTGAAGTCGATGACGGGCTGTTGCCCTTTCAACATTTTGGGTGCGTATCCGCCTCCCTGAGGTTGGGGCAGACCGTCGCCGAGTTGGGCGGCTTTCTGTGCCGCCATACGTGCCGATATGTTCTCGTTGCGTCCCTTCAGTTCGCCCTCGTGCCGCGCGTTGTCCACATCGAGGTCGTAGCGGAGCCTTTTGAGGTAGCCCTGCAGCATTTCGTCGGTAATGCGGCGTTCGAGCAGGTTGTCGAAGTCGGCGTTGATAGCTTCCACCAGTGCCTGCTGGTCGTGTTCGTCCAGTTTGTGTTCGTCGGCGTATTTCCTTAGCACTTCGAGGCTCTGTTTCAGGTTTGCCTCTAGCTGTGCCTGCCGGTTTTCGGCTTCGGCTTTCTGCTGTGCGAAGGCCTCGTATCCGTCGTCACCGGGTTGTGGCTGCAGTCCTTCCTCGCCCAGGGTGCGCCGCACGGCCACCCGCAGCGGCAGCGCGTCGTCGTCGAGCAGCTGTTGCAGCAGTTCGGCCACATGGGGCTGTCTTTCCAGCAGGCCTGTGACCCGCCCTTCGGTGTCGGCATAGCGGGCCAGCCGTTCTTCCAGTTCGTCGGCCCACTGGCAGGCGAGGCGGTCGGCTTCGGCATCGGCCGTAAGGTCGGGATGCTGGTCTTCGAAATACTTGGCCAGGCGCTGGCGGAAGGGTGAAAGGACCACCACTGCCGTTTCCCCCTGCGCGGAGCCGGTTGATTTTGGCGCTTCTACCTTTTGCTCTTCCGGCTGTTGGCCGGCAGTAGGCAGCGCTTGTTGTTCAGGTTGTTTTTGTTTTGTTGACATAAGCATTGAATTTTAAGACTGTTTTTATTCTGAATGTTAGCGGTGTTGGCGGCGTTCGTAGCGGGCGTCGAGAATGCCGTCGATGACCTTTTTGCCCCTTAGCGAGGGAATGATGGCGGTGAGCAGCTGCACCATCCGCTGACGGGCCGATGCGTTCCCGCTCATGGCTTTTTGGCGCAGTGCCATCACCTGTGCGGTGGTGGTCTGCCGGTTGGCGGCACCGCCGCCCGTCAGTCGCGACACATAGTCGAGTTGGGCCTGGTCGCCCAGGTCGATGGCCGTTTGCAGAATCTGTGCGGCCTCGTCGGGTGTCAGGTTCCAGTAGCCCATCAGGTGCTGGCCGTCGGTGTCGGCAATGCGGAATGGCTGTTCTCCTGCCCGGTGGCGCGCCGTGCCGGTGCTTTTGGCGGCAGTGCTGCCGCGCGGTTGTGTGCCGTTCCGCATTTTGGAGTCTTGTTGCGGTTCGGGCACTTTGTAGGTGGCGGCATCGAGCAGCTGCCGGTGCTGTTGCAGGCTCAGTTGCTGTGCGGCCCTCTCGTTCTGTAGCAGCCGTCGGGCGGTTGTCTCTGCGGCCTGCCGGTCGGCCTTGTCCTGTAACGTCAGCCGTTGGCGGTAGTTCTGCGTCAGCCTGTCGCCCAACAAGCGCAGCAGTTGGTCGTGCTTGCCGAAGGCCTCAAGCACCGTTTTTTCGTTGAAGTCGGCCACAGGAGCGTCGCCCGCTCCCAACAAATCGCCCAGGTGCAGTCCCACGTTTCCGGCAGCCAGGCTTCTGGCTGTCTGTCCGGTGTTCCGGGCCTGTTGGCGCAACAGTTCCGTGCCGGGGTCCGTCTGGTTGTCAGGCGGCGGCAGTCGGGGCTGGTGGTTCGCAACGTCTGGCTGGGATTCAGACTTCTCCAACTCACGGAGGCCTTTCCTGTAAGCCTCCCAGTCAATCATCTTCTTTTCTGGCATAATGGTTTGGGTATAATAAAGAGGTCGGTTCATTGCTGTTCTTCTACTGGCAGTCGGTGTCTGGTTAGGGGTAGGGGGAAACTGTCTAGGGCACCGGCTTTGTCTGTTAGCGTGCGGTGGGGGCTCTGTTCCGGTAGGCCAGGGCGGTCACCAGACTGCGGGCCAGGTGCTGCCCCAGCCGGCTTCTGTTTTCCGCCTGTTGCTGTTTCAGGCGTTGTTGTGCGCCCAGCGCCAACTGCTGGTTGTGCAGGTGCTCCTGCGAAAGTTGCCGCTGCGTGGCTGTTGTTTGCGCAGTCAGCTGGTTGAGCGCGGTTGCCACGTTGCGGGCTGTCTGCTGGTTGCCAGCCAACTGCTGCTCGCGGGTCAGGTTGCCCGCCAGGGCGGTGTTGGCATTGCTGCCGTTCTGCTTTTCAGACAACTGGCGGACCAGCGCCAGCTGGGCCTGGGCCTGCGGTCCGTCGGCGCCGCTGTGGTGCAACTGCTGGTAATAATGGGCGTCGGCGGCAGCCGCCTGCTGCTGCAACAGCTGTTGCTGTTGGCGCGCGGTGCGGGCAGATCGCCGTGCGGCCAGTCCCTGCGAGAGGACTCCGGCCAAAAAAGGGAGTAACATATATAGCGGTTATTAAGGTTTGTAGAGGTATAAACAAGATTTTTTGCAGGTTACAGACTGGCGTTTTGTTGCGTAGTGCGGTCGTTGTCTGCCACACCAAGGTAGCGGTCTTCTGACCGTTTAAGCAAAAGGCGGGTCAAGGCGAGGATGAGGTCGAGGGCGAACAGCAGCAAACGGTCGGTGGCCCGCTGTTTAAGTAGTTTGAATTTCATAATTATAACAATTTAAGTGAGTTGACGAAGTTTAGCGGAACGCCCGCAACTGGAAGAGCGATTTATGGAGGGCCGAGAAGGCGACTGTCGCCTGCAAGAGCGTCCACGACGCGGGTTTGTCGAGGTGCCTTATGCGCAGCCAGCGGGTCAGCGTGTGCCAGACCAGCCACTCCTGCAAATGGTTGTCGGCCTGCCGCGCATACCGCTCGTACCCGTCGGGACAAGGGGCTGAGAAGAAGAACGAACCGTTGTCTTCCCAGTAGCGGCCCATCTTGTCGAACTCGTCGGCTGCCGTAGCGGCACTTTCCTGCAAAAGCAGGGCTACCGTTGTGTTTTCGTCGGCAGTCAGGGCATAGGCGTCGGGGGCGGAAAGGTCGCCGGAAGGCGGTGTCAGTGTCAGGCTCAACTGGGCACTGATTTCCTGCAAGTGCTGTTGCAGCACCTCAAAGGTGTAACTGAACGTCACCTCGTTGTTCAATATTGTATACATGTGGAAACTATTTGTGGGGGAAGAAAAAAACAGATGGGAATGCAACCCCGTTCGGGGGCGGTTAGAAGACCGAGAGGGCGATTTGCGGAGGTCGGTTGCGCCAAAGCGAAAGGTTCCGCAGTTCGTGGTCGGCATCGGTCCACCGTTGCACGGCCATTCCTGCTTGACTGCTGCTGACCAGCATCAGCCAGTGCGCCACCATATAGGTGGCCATGCCCTCCACCACGGCATCGTGCAGCTGTTGCGCTAACAGCGGCGTGTTGTTGCAAGCCGGTACTTTAAACGTCAGCACCCACTCTTGGTCTGAGCCGCTAGGCTGGTCCACTGCTTTGGTATGCCGGCCCACAATAGCCAGCACACGGTTTTTTGCAGCCGTTAGCAAGTCGGCGTAGATTTTCGAGTCGGCATTTGTGTCGAGCACGTTTTGTGCCGACGGATTGGCGGATCCCGCATCCACATAATTGGTCATGCGCTGCACCTGTTGCGTCAAGGCGGTCAGGTCGACCACCAGATTCATTATTTCTAAATTTTCCATATCATTTATTTTTCCAGAGATAACGTCTCGTTATCTTGTTCACGATGCAAAGATATAGAAAATTATCTACATAATGCAAATTTCTAGCGGATTAAAATATAGATAAAATTCTAAATTATTAATACTCTTTGCGTTAAAAAAGCAATAAGATGCGTAAGGTCTGTCGTTGGCGGGTTGGTACTCCACAAAAAAAGGTTGCAGGCTATTTGCGCTGCAACCTTCAACAAAAGTGTTTATCGTGTAGTCAGTTCGTTGCTACGTTTCTGGCCTTTAACGGCGGTAGTGAACCGGATGGCCATGGTGATGATGGTGGTGGCGGACAGGTGCGTGGTGGTATACACGCGCTGGCGCATAGTGGCGTACGGGTGCGGTGTAGACGTGGCGTACAGGGGCTACGTGGTGCACTACTACGGGTGCTGGTTCTACCACTTCAACCACCTCTACCGGTGCTGGCTCTACTACGTGCACTACTGGGGCAGGGGCTGCTACCTGGTGGACAACCACTGGTGCTGGTGCGGCTACCGATACGTGCGCGCTTACGGTTGGTACGGGTACTGCTGCTGAGAAGCTGGCGAATACTTGTGAGTTTGCTACTGAGCCAATGGCTAACAGAACTGCGGTTGCGAGAACCTTTACAATGCTATTTGTTTTCATATGCTGTATCTTTTTATTTGTTCTACTTTCGGTTTCGAAGCGGTTGGTTGCCGCTTCTGTCTGTATAAATCCAAAAGGCGTGCCAAACATTTATGCCGGCCTGTGCCACGTTTTTTTTGATTGTGGTGGTACGGATTTATAACTATTTGCAAAATAGTGGATTACAGAGGTGTTTATGTCTGGCGTTTATGTTGCAGAACAGCGATTTTTACGGATTTCTGGTGGTATTGAGGCTCTACTGAAGGTGCAGAACTTCACTTTTTTTATCTTGCAGCGGTGGTTGGCAGGGTTGGCACGTAGCGTCTTCCAGACGCACTCAGCTCGTGCCAGCATCCGGGCACGTAGGAATGGCAGGGGCCATTCCTACATACCCGGTTATGGGAGATACCGTCTTCCAGACGGGTGAGTGCTTACAAGGATGCGGTGAGGTAGCGGCATCGCTGGAGGTGCTGCGCTCCTGCGGGCAGATTGGCAGAGGCCATTGATAAGAGTTTCGGCTCGTTCAGTGAGATGAAGGCGAAAATGACCACTGCGGCCGTTTCGCTATTCGGTAGTGGCTGGGCTTGGCTTTGTGCCGATGCCGATGGCCGGCTGAGCATTGCGCAGATGCCGAATGCCGATAACCCGTTGCGCCACGGACTGCGTCCGTTGCTCACGTTCGACGTATGGGAACACGCCTATTACCTTGACTACCAAAACCGCCGTGCCGATTATGTTCGGCTTTGTGGAACATCATAGATTGGAAGGTGGTGGAAAGCCGGTTGTAACAACCGTTCGTTTTACGTGTTATAAGACATCAACGCCCTGTCCCCATCGGTCAGGGCGTTTTTTGTGCCTCTAACTCATATGGAAATATGTGTTGGACTAATCAAATGTAGCTATAAGCTATTGTGAAAATCCTAATATTTTGTGATTGTTTCGGAAACATGCTAACCATAATTTTGTAAATAAATTACTAATAGATTTTACAATGAAAAAAAGTTTGTTGCTGTTTCTATCGATAATGGCATTGAGTTCATGTAAAGATGAACAAGAACAGAATGTTGCTTCTAATTTCGAAAACCAGGAAGCTGATTATGTTAACTGGAAAGTTTTGTTTTCAAAACATCACACCATCTCAAACCAAGAAGCGGAGAAAACAGCGGTGACTTTCTTGAAAAACTTTCAGAAAGGAAAAGGTCTTAAAAACGCCCAGAGTTTTCAGATTGCCAATAGTGTGGTTCGACGTGGTGGTAATGGACTGAAGTCTTCTAATGGTCAATGTCAAGACACCTTGGGCTATGTTTTTAATCTTTCTGATAACAATGGCTACTTGTATGTCTGTGCTGATGACCGAGCTGATGTTGGCGTTGTGGCTATGATGGATGAGGGTTGCTATAATGCTGACACTGAGAGTAACAGTGAGAATGTGAATTCACTTATGCAAAAATTGGATAATTACGTGTCTTCTCGTATAAGTGAATTTGAGGCAAAGAAAGAGAAACGACTCCTTTTAGTAGAGGACGCTATAGAAAAAGGAACATTAGATACTGTTAAGAGTGGTTTGAAGGTTAGTGGCCTATACATCCCGAACTATATGAAATTTATAGAACCTCTAATGAGGGCAAAGCTTGGACAAGGAAGTGCTGAGAGTGCAAGTCTGCCTTATTGTACATGCTCTTATTGTACAAGAAATGGCAAGCAGACAAGGGTGAAGCCTGGTTGTTTGACAATTGCTGTGGCTCAGTGTTTGGCTTATTATGGTTACCCTGATTTTAGAAAGGGTAATACAGGTAAGTATTACGAGTATTACGCCTTAAATTATATCGAGCCTGCTTATGCTGCACCAAATAAAGCAGCAAAACTAAAAGAACAGGGAGAATTTATTCGTTATATTTATGATAAAATTAAGGAAAATGGAGGCCTAATCAGAAGTGACCACTATTCTACTGAAATGAAATCAGAAAGCATTGACACTTGGTTGAAAAGGTATTATTTTGTAAGTAATAGTATGCCTTTCAATGAAGAGACCATGTGTAATTATCTTGATAATATTCTTACCCCTCTCCTGATTCAGGGGAAAGGTGTTAATACGCAAGGCCATATCTGGGTTGCAGATGGATACCTGTGGCTTAAGGGTAAAAGGTATAACACGTCAAAAAACCGTGAAGAACCATATACCACATACTATTTCCATTATAATTGGGGTTGGGACGGCAGTTGTAACGGTTACTTCGCTTCTGGGGTTTTTAAACCGGGAAGTATTCCTGAGGGTTTTCATTACGATGATGAAAGTGTCTCAGCTTCTTGTAACTATGAGTATACAGATGTTACGTATCGGTATATGTACCCCCAAGATGGTCGAAGTCCAAAATATCCGGCGAATTAAATCGTCGTGTCGTAGATAGATGGTGCCCATCTAATCTATAGGAAAAACGCCCTGTCCCCATCGGTCAGGGCGTTTTTTGTGTCCCAACCGTTTCTCCCTTAGCGTCCTTTAGCCGATTAATAAATGAAGTCTCAAAACAACTCGTTCGTCAGAAAAAATGCCAAGAAATATGTTGCATAACATGTAGATGGGGAAAGTAAATTGCGCGAAATGATGTATTTTTGTCTTGTATAATTCTATCGACCGTAAATGTGGCTTCCGCCGACTTGCCGAAAAAATGAAGAATTGCGGAGGTTGTTTACCTTTTTAGGTTGTGTTGGATATTTGTAACTAATAAACATAAAGAAAAATGAAAAAACTTCTTACCCTTTCTTTGGCCGCCTTCTCTATGGCTGGCTTCGTTGCTTGCGACGACGATGACGACGAAAACAACAACAATAACATTGTACAACAAACTGAGGTGGTGACGCTTTCTGATGGATCAATGTGTACTGGTAGCGCTTATGATTTTGATCTGTCTGATGGCGATAACGCAAATGTTCGTGTGTTTGACTACGAGGTGAATGCCGATTCGGCGAGGCTGAAAATTGTGGTGCACGGTTTTATTGGTGCTTGCGACGACCGGATTGACCTCTCTGCAAAGGTGAATGACAATTTCATTAAGATTGATGCTGACGTTACCCCTGGCTATGCCGATTGCATGTGCAATAATGACGCCTACATTGTTTTAGGCCGTGTCGGAAAACGTACCTACACCGTCGACGTGTTGGGTAAAGAGGTGATGATTGACGCACGGGAAAGTCGCACGGGCAGTTTCGAAATTGAGTGAATGGAATGTTGAAGGTGTGCCTGATTATAAAACAATAATTGTGGCAGCCTCTGTCTACTTTCTACTTTGATGAATCAACGCTCTGACATTTTGTAGTCAGAGCGTTTTTATGTTCTTTCACAACTTATGGGAAACAGGCGATAAAAAAGTTGGCACGTTCTTGTGTGCCAACTTCTAAATACGCCCTGTCGATGCGTTCATATTAGCATATTGCACTATAAAAGTGCAGAAATTTGGATAAAATTGCACTTTCGTGGTGCAATCTTTAGTGTTTTTGATTGAAAAAGTGGTCGATTCTGGGGGAGATACCGTCTTCCAGACGGGTGAGTGGTTACAAGGATGCGGTGAGATAGCGGCACTGCTGGAGGTGCTGCGCTTCATTTTTTGAGCTTGTGTTGGCGATTGGCAGGGTTGGCTCGTAGCGTTTTCCAAACGCCCTGGCGGCGTGGTGGGTTCCGGGCACGTAGGAATGGCGGGGACCATTCCTACATACCCGGTTCGGGGAGGTATAGCGAGAGGTGTGGTTAGGTGGTTTGTAACTCAGTACAAACTATACAGTCATTCGTTTTTCCGTGAATTACGTTTTCAAGAAGTCCGTTTAATACAGCCTTTAATAGTTCAGGCCGAACATCCAAATAGGAATTACATTGCCAGATCCATATTCAATGTCGTCTTTAACAACAAATCCGTTTGCTATGTTTTCAATCTGTTTTTGGCCTTTGTTTTTCCCTCCAATTTCGAAAGTCAGTCCGTCAATTTCAAAATCAGACTTTTTTGACAGCAGCACACGGTTATGGACACGCATCTGGTTTAGGAAGAAGGTTTCCCTGATGTTTCCGATGTTAGAGGCTTCCTCACCCAGCACATAGGCTAAGTTCGGATTGTCTAAATAGACTTTCTCCACTTTCCCTAACCCCATGATGCCGTTGGTGGTATCGCGCAACAGGGCAATCATTCCCGCATGCTCCATATAGAGGAAATAATCGGTCAAATCGTTCCTACTGACGTTTACCATTTTGGAAATCTTATCCATAACGGGTTTGAATGGCACGCTCATGGCAACGATAGACAGCAGTTTTTTCAATTTACGCCCTGTCGATGCGTTCATATTAGCATATTGGGGAATGTCGACCTCCATGGTAAGATTAACGACCTGGTTCAGTCTGATCTCGAAAAGGGGTTCCTTCGCAAATGGATAATACCCCTTTTGTAAATAGTCTTTGAAAAAAGGAAGGGGATGCGGTAACCCTTCAATAGCGAACGGCGCGTTTTCCACAATTGTAGACAAAGGGATAACAGGAACGCTGATGTTATGGAACATTGCGAGATATTCGCGGAAAGAAAGTCCCTGCATAGTGTAAATGGGTGCTCTTCGGCTTAAATCGGCCTCCCCCCTTGTGATATCAAGGACGGAAGAACCGGTAAAAGATATTTTCAAGTCTGGGTGGGTGTCGTATATCTGTTTGAGTTCTTGTGACCAGTTTACATACTTATGAACCTCGTCAATAAACAGGTGTTGTCCGCCTTCTCTTGAAAACTGGTCAGCAAGTTCAACGAGCGAATGTGTGGAAAACCACGTATTATCGGCAGAAACATAAAAAAGCCGTTTTTCGTTCATGTGTTGTTTTATATACTGCAAGAACAACACGGTCTTTCCTACGCCACGAGGTCCAACAAGTCCGAACATTCGTACTTGCCAATCTATCTCGTTGTACATATACCGTGTAAAAGCAACAGGAACGTCCTGCAGCTGATTTTGCATATAACTCACCAAGTTGGCATCCATAACTATCTTCTTTTTCGCAAAAGTACGCATATTGCACTGTAAAAGTGCAGAAATTTGGATAAAATTGCACTTTCGTGGTGCAATTTTTAGTGTTTTTGATTGAAAAAGTGGTCGATTCTGGGGGAGATACCGTCTTCCAGACGGGAGGTCGGAGTATCGCTGACGGCTTCTACCGTAACATGATTCACTCCTGCGCCACAACTCATAACACCTCATCCCTTTCCCCACACTTCGAAAACATGGAAAAATGCAAAACTTTCCGTTTTAAAAGGAAGGATTTATTAAAAAGTTTCCGTTAAAAAAGGAAAGAATGGCAAACTAAGGGTGCAGACAATATCATATTCGGGCATCTCACGCAACTACTTCGAGCAAATAACAAAGGAATCCTGTTTTTTCACTGACGCATAGTTCCTAATCTGGTCAGCCGGGAGACTATGAGTCCTTCATATGCGCTCTTCATATCCTCGCTAAGAAAAGAATCATGTATTAGAGACTGCCATTTGGGAAGAGCCTTATGAAGACTATCCATAAGATTCAACACGATGTTTTCCCCTAATCCCATTGTCTTGGCGGCATTTAAAAAGTCAGCCATACGCAACCTTGTCTTCCGACCGGCCAAGGGTAAAGCCATTTCTTCCGTATCTTTAGGGTTAACAATCGCAACATTGAGGAGGTCATAGGCAGGCGTCAGTTTATAGCCCCCAGAAGGTCGGTAAAGAGAAAAATTCTTCAGGTGCATATCATTATTACCCGTTACAAAACAGAAGAGCAACAACTGCATAAAGTTTGTCGTGTCAAGTTTGGGGGTGTTACTATATTGGGCAATTGCCTTTGCAATCTGTTCATACGATCCCTTATATTTATACTCCGTAGGATGCTGAGTTAGTTGACACATATCTTCCATGTCAATCTTCTCTCCTTTTTTTGTACGGTCAATGCGTTTTGTAATATAGCCAAGTTTTCCGTCTGCAAGGCGAATAAGACTATGAGGCACAACGCTTATCTTTGCTGCTTCTGCTAAATGCATGGTCAAATCCTCAATCTCAGGCAACTGAGGATAATCATTCGTTTGGGGCTTGATAATATAGTTTCCCCAAAGTCCAACGATGGTCAGACGGCTGCAACCTTCATGCTTATTGAGATTCAATGATAGCTTGGGTTGCACACCTGTCAGCGATGTTTGAGAACGGATTACCTGCTCTGCCAGTTGGTCTAACTCTTCATGGCGGAATTCCAATAAGGGAATTTCTTTTGTGCCGAAAAATTTCCGTGAACAGCCCGGATGAAAGTCTTTCTGCCCTTCTTCCAAATCCTTATAGCAATACAAACACTTACTCATTACGCATCTCCTCCATTTGTTTTAGGAACGACACTTATTGATTCTATACATTCTTTGCAGCAAAGCAGCAAAAGCGACATTCGGTCGAGAACGCTAATGTCTGTGTTGCGGATTGCGACTTCAAGCAACCAACCTTCGGGTATCAAGCCATCGAAGAAAGGAAACAAAACTGGGCTCACAAACGCCTTTGTCTGTAAAGGGAAAGTCAGACTTATTGGCTGTGCATCTTCTTTGGCAAGATACGTTTCATCATAACAGAAGCGATATTCTCCACCATCTTCCGTTAAAGTGCCAGCAAGGATGTTCTTCCGATAGATTTCAGCCTGTCTCATGATTTCTTTGTCGCAGTAAGTTCATAATCAAATAAGTCAAGAAGTTGGTTTACCTTATCCATCCTTAGCGTTGGTTTTCCTTGTTCCAAATTTCGCACAAAGCAAAGCCCAACTCCCGACTTCATGGCAAGGTCTTCTTGCGTAAGTCCATATTCCTTACGTAAAGCCTTTACCACCATCGACAATTTCGTCCTTTCCATACGGTTTTATATTACATCGCATACAAAAATACGATTTTAAATCCGTTTTACATTACATCTAATATAAAAATCTTGATTTTGAGTATTTTTATATTTGTTCGAATATATTTTTTTTATCAAAAGGCCACTGCAAATCTGTTGTGCATCCTCTATCTTTTTTTCTATCAGTTTGCCAAATCGAAAAGGAGTTTACGGATGAAGTGGCCACCTCTTCCCATTCCCCACACTTCCAAAACAAGGAAAAATGCAAAACTTTCCGTTTTAAAAGGAAAGATTTACTAAAAAGTTTCCGTTAAAAAAGGAAAGATTTCCGAAAAGTTTCCGTTAAAAAAGGAAAAGCTTTATATTTGCGACATAATTAGAGGAATAGGTATGAATGCAAAGGAAGTTTTTAAATCAATCATCGCTTTGAGACAGAGCGAGATTCCCTTTCATATGACAGAAAGGGACTGTACACTGCCGCTCAACAGAAAAAAGATAATCACCATTCCTGGTGTTAGGCGTTGCGGTAAATCGTCGGTGATGGAGTTGACCGTCAACCAGCTGGTCGAGAGCGGGGTCCGTCCACAAAACATCCTTTGGATAGGTTTCGACGATGAACGCATCAGCAGTATGACCACCGAAAATTTCGACGACATCGTTAAAGCCTATATGGAAATGTTTCCGCAAACACCATTGAACGAGGTTTATATGTTTTTCGACGAGATTCAGTTAAAAAGAGACTGGGAATACTTCGTCCTGAGGCTATACAAAAACTACTGTAAAAATATATACATCTGCGGCAGCAATGCGACCATGCTTTCTACCGAACTTGCGACCGCTCTCAGAGGGTATCCGCTCGAATACGAGGTTTTCCCGCTATCGTTCAACGAGTACTGCCGATTTAAAAACATAACGCCAAACGGGTATACCGACCAGCACAACGCTATGATGAGGAACGCCTTTAACGACTACAACGCCAAAGGTGGGTTCCCGGAAGCTGTTCTAACCGAAAGTGAGAGCGAACGGATAAAGCTGCTACAAGGCTACTTCAACACCATGCTGCTCAAAGACCTGGCCGAGCACTACAACATTAGCAACACCAATGTGGCCCGTTATTTTATAAAAAGGATCATGAACAACGTGGGCAAACCGACCTCTATAAACGCCATCTTCAACGACTTGAAGTCGCAGGGCCTGAAGGTGACAAAAGACGACCTTTACCTTTGGGCGAACTACGTTTGTGCCATATTTATGTTTGTCAAAGTGCCCAAATACGAACGTTCGTTGGTAAAAGAGCAACAGTCTCCGGCCAAATACTACTGTATCGACAACGGGTTGCGCTGCGCCGTCGTACTTCCACAGAGCGACGACAATGGCAAAAACCTGGAAAACGTGGTATTCCTACATCTTTACCGGAACCGCACGCCCGGCTCCGAAATATACTATTATAAAGACAAGACCGAATGCGACTTCCTCGTCCGCAGCTACGAGCAGGTGACGCAACTGATACAGGTGTCCTGGGACCTATCGAACCCCGACACCTTCAACCGTGAAGTCCGTGCCCTTCTTGATGCCGCCACGGCCACCAACTGCAACAATCTGCTCATTGTCACGGCTGACGATGAAAGGGAATTGACTGTCAAAGACAAAACCATAAAAGTGGTCCCTGCTTGGAAATTTTTGTTGGCAAGACCTAATGGCGGGACTTCTGTTTAAAAGGGAATCCCGTCATTTTGTTTAAGCCGACGTTCGTCTTTTTTTCAAACAGTTACTTGAAGCAGCTCTTGTCCAAGCTTGTTCAGACCGTTCGCTATTTTTTCTTCTTGTTGTTTTCTTGGCTTTGAAATGCCAGAGGCGTAGTGCGCCAGCTGTTTTTGATTGATGCCGGTGATAGTTTGCAGTGCAGAGAAAGAGAAAATCCCCCTGTAAAACTCCAACAGCGACTGCACATCGAATTTATAGACCAGTTTGTATTCACCATCAAACACAGCGGGATAGCTATCACCATCGGCTTTCGCACACTCAACGTAGAAGTCGATACTTTCCTGTACCTCTTTCTTGAACTCATCGAAATTGCCCGTGTGGGCAACTATCCATCCTGGAAGCAGTGAGCAACTGCCACTATATCCGTTTTCTGTCCTTGCGGTTGTTATAATGACTTTTTCCATATTCTAAAATTTTATACCAGATTGTGCTTCTATACTTTTCAAAAGAGAGCCGTAGATGTCGTCCTCGCAAATATAAAAAAACAGTAGTAAAGTTGCTACTGTTTTATTTTTTCGACAACTGCCGTATAACCTTTTTTCTTATAAATTTCAAACGTTTTTATACCATCCTAAAATCCTCGATAGTCTCTATTGTTGGTGCAACGTGCTATTTCGCCTACGGTGTTGCATAAATAAAGTGTCAACCTTGTGGTTCTATAATACTCGACAAAAATAGTCATAAGATTTTACTTCTTGGCTTTTAGCATCAAATCACTCAATTTTACAGGTTCAGGCACGGCAGAACGATTGCCTTTATTATTCGTAATTTCGCTTATTTGCCAATGATACTGCTGCCATTCTGGTTCAGTATTTGAAGGCTCTAAACGATATACGATGTAAATGTCATCTTTCTTATTTTCCTCATCTTCAGAAGGAGGATACCCCATTCTGAGCAGGTCTGAACGTCGAAAAACACGGGGGCCTTCGTCTGCAAGTCGTACGAATTGAATACTTTCACCATGTGCATGTAAGAGTAAATAGCGGCTGGATACGAGATCTCGACTCAATCGAATAGAGCCATTCTGCGTACCTGTTCGGAAGTTGTATAGTCCAGTTTTACGAATCCACTCCAACTGTTTATCATTCTTCACATAACCTAAAACTACCCATGTCTCATCTGGCAAGAAATCGCGATTATCTCCTGCTGGTTCAGGCATCTCATCACGTACGCTCTTAGATGGAGTATTATACACATTATTAATATAATATGACATTCTTTCACGTTGACTCGTGCGGTCAAGCATATGTTCGACTATTTTTAACAGGAATACCTGCAGTGAGATAAGTTCTTCATCATAGTTTGATGGTGTTAAGCAGAATGCGCCTAATCCTGGAATTATTTCATGGAAACCCTTTAATCGGCGTTCCACGGTACCAGGATATAAGATGTATGCCCCACTAGTTCTGCGAATGGCATCTTTATATGCATGCATCTTCAACAAATCAGCACGTTTATAGATTCCTTCTTCTTGTTCTTTCTTTTCGTTGAGCAAGTCTTCAGAAATATCTTCTTCACTCATAGCGTCGTCCTCGCCAAGGTCTATCTTGTTAACTCTGTATTTTGCGTCAAAGTGAATATGAACAATCAAGTCTTCACGTTCTGCCTGCTCCATGCTGATTTCCCCCGGCCATATCGACAGGGTATAGTCAGGACGCATATTCATTGTCCACGAACCTGATTTATGCAGGTCTTCCTCTTCACGTGTATGTACGAAAGTGCGATTGTAGTAAAATCTTACGTTAATCTTTCTTTTACCTGCATCATATTCTCCTTCAATCATTGTCATCCTTCCTTGCTGGATTTCAAGGTTGATTTGGTCAGAATCTGTTTTAACCAGTTTGTTGATGCTTACAGGATCTATTTTAAATACACGGCTTATTACTTCCAGTAGTTTGAAGAATACCCAATATTCATACAGTACCGCCACATTCCTCTTGCCAGCTTCATAGACGTTGTCACCCCCCTTCCAAGATAGTTTAGCAGCAAGGTCAAACATCAACCATGCTTGCAATATCTCTCGGTAGCCTTCTTTCCGTTGTAGAACAGGACTATTCAAGTTTAACTGAGATGGCATTGACACCTGCTTAAAAAAGAGCGTGCTCAAATGACCGTTCAATACATCCATCGTCTTGTTGATCTCTGCTTTTAGACGGTCGTTGGCGTTTTTCTTACTATGTAATTCTGAGCAGAATGAACTAAATGAACGAAGAACAAACTTTACAAATTGGTTTTCTTGGTTGTCAAGCGTATCACGCTTATAAGCAACTGTCAACGTGCGAGGTACAGAGTTCAGCCCATGTGGCAAACCTAATTTCTCTCCATTATAAACAGGAATACGGTCACGAGCTGTAGCAATCTGGTGCATGTTCCTACGGCTTAACCGCTTTACATTGCTAACGTTTCGCTCCACTATAGTCTCTTCCCATTTGCGCACAGGATTAGCAATTATTTTGTGTATTGCCTCTTGAAAAGCTGTACTTTCCACAATGCTGCGCACAAAGGCATATCGCTGATAAAGAGTCTGCGGTGGAGTCTCGTTATCAATTTCTAGCTTCTGCGTAACAGGACTGCCTTGCATCAACACTAAGTCTGTATAATATGCTGTAATATCCTCCAACATCTTTCGATAGTCGGTTCTATATTCTGCCTTAACAGACTTTATCTCTACATCGACCTTTGTAACCTCACAACCAAGTTTTGTATCTCTGATAGCAAGCGACAAGGAACCTACATAGATGCCAGTTTTCAATGTGCCAGCATTAGGATGTCGTGGCGAATGAGAAAAGCGAACAATCTCATTTTCGTCTTTGAATTGATATATATGATTATCATTCGACACCAGCTCGTATTCATATGAGCATCCCTCTTGCAACTGCCACCGTGATTCGCCATAATCTACAGCATCCTCCTCCTCAAACAACATTGCATTGCCTGAGGCTGGATATATGCACAACTTTATTTCTCCAAAGTCGCCTGTTACGGGTATTTCAAGCTTATCTACTTGCATCTTTTATGCTTCTGCAAAACTTGTGAATCCGTTATCAAGAGCGGTCTGCATCATACGCTGGATTTTATCAGCTGCTTCTGGGAACTTTGCAAATGACACGTTTTCACGAGTTATAGCATCTGTTATGTGATCTTTCTGCATACAAAGACCCCATAACGCCTTCAAAGCAGGCTCTAACTTCTTCCGTGAGCCATGTAGCTTTGGTAACATCTTTTGTATGATGGCTGCATCCAAAATCTCATCCTCTGTCAGATTTGGAGCAGACGTTTTGGCATTGGCAATAAAACGGTAGATTTCAGTTGCAGAACGATAGCCAAATTCAGCATTTACTTTCTTCAAGATCTTAAAGAATTCTATCAACGTCTTCTGAGCCAACTCACTGCTATCAGTATCCTTCCTTATGGATTTCTCAACAAAGTCCAGCCCCATATTTGCGCATAATCCATCAGCTGCATGTATATCGATATTCATATCCTGCTTCAAGAATCTGTCCATCTCGCTTTCCGAAATCTTGAACTCTATTACATTTGCTCGGTCAAGAACTTTAGGAGAGAACATATAAGTTGTCTCGTCCACGTTAATAGTTCCAACAATGAATAGATTTTTAGGCAAAGCTATTTTGGCAGGAACTTCAGAATCACATTCATCGGGTTTCTCCCAAAGAGGTATCTCTTGATGGCTCTCTAATGCAGATAGAAAATCAGCAAAGTAACGCTCCACATAGCTAAGGTTCATTTCATCAAGAAGCAAGAAGTAGGGTTTGCTTGGATTACGTAGTGCACGCATCATTATCTGTAGTGCCCCGCTCTCTGGTTGCATGTACTCACCAGGCTTTAACGCATTAGGATAGCCCAATAGAGGTTCTCGGTTTGTCCAGTCTGCACCTACAGGAACTACACAAAGCTGTTGATCCGCATTTTCGCTTATAGTACGAGCAAAAGCTAATGCCAACTGCGTTTTTCCTGAACCTGCCAAACCACTCAGTATCACGAATGGTTTTGTCATCAGCGAGCATGCATAACGCTGAATGAGTTTGTCTTCATAGATAAGACCTGTCTTTTGGATGTATTCAATAACAGTTGGCATATTGAAAGGAATCTGCTCGATTTTCTCCTGAGGATTAAACAATCTTTCCAGCCGTTCAACCATTTCTTTATAGTCGTTGATACGTGTCAAGGTTTTCATCGGAAGTTTCTTGGGGTATTCCCATTCTCCCGAATCTGTCCATTCTACGGCACGACTGTTTTTATACTCATATCTTTCGCCATTATAAGTATAACCTCCCTTCACAACACCACGACCAACAATCAATGTCAATCCACGTTTCACATATACGATGTCACCAGGTCGCATTTCACGGCAGAACTGCCAAATGGCAAGGCTATCATTGGTATATGCATTTTCAGTATTACCATAAACCTCACGTAGTCGCTCCACAATATCCTGTCGAGTTTCATAGTCATGGAAGTTCTCCATGTCGTCCCAGCCAAGCAGCATTACGTTTTCATCCAAACACTCCTGCCATTTGCGCGCACCTTCCCCTGGGGAATAAACCCAAATACTCGGAGTGTCGTTTGGAGATTCAACATCTGTATTATCATCTATGTCAACATTATCATCTGTAGATTCGCGGTTCAGTCGTTTCATGTCAAGCCGTTTTCCCACATAGAAAAAGAAATCAGTTGTTGTGATGTGTCTTGCATCGTCATTATAGCAAGCATCATCATTGTTAAGTCTTTCGTGCATCATTGTCAGCAACTCCTCGTCAGCAACAAGTCTTGCACACAAGCCGTTGAGGTATTCCACACATGAAGCGTAAAACGTTCCATTGTCACTCTTCTCCTTGAATGAGAAAGAGTCGCCAAGAATGTCAACGGTCTTTTTTAGTTCAGTATATTTATAGATGTAGTACTTATCTGGGTATCGGAATAACAAGTAGGCACTTATGGCTCTTAGGTCTTGGTAGTGGTTTTTCCATTCAGAGTCGTGTGTCTTACGAATAGCTTCGGATTCATCTATAAAAGAATTTATACGCTGTGCGAGGTTTTTGCCTTCGTCATAAAGTGTGCGGAACATATTCCTTGTACGTTCTTGGTCAAACTTTGCATAGTTCAATATCATGTCAACAGGGTAATAGTTTGACGAACCAAGCAGGTTGCCATGCTTCGATGTAGCCACTTTAAACATCTCGCCAAAATTCTCCGCATCAATATCCCAATTGTCTTGGAACTGCTTTACAGCTTTCCACTTATACTTTTCAGCCTCCCAAAAAGAAGGAAGGTCTTGCTTATAGAGCGAAAGAGGTGTTGGCTTTGTTTCGTTCGATTTATCATTATATGTTTCTGATTCAAGATAGTCGAGAAATTTCTTATAATTAGATATTGTAGCAGACAAAACATAATTATTATCTTTGTTTGCTTCTGCCTCTTTAATTTTGTTGTATACAGTTTGAACTTGAATTAAATCAACGACCTCAAACAAACTATTCTTCTTTGAGACTTCTTTTACTACGGTAAGAACAGCCTCATTATTTGGATATGTCAAAGCGTATTGTTTATATGAAGACTCTTTCAGACCTAATTTCCTCAAGTAATCATAGAACATTTTTTGTCTATGGGTATTGTCTGTGTTGTTGTAAATCTCTATTAATAAACTCATAGTCGTAGTATTCTAATGTTCTACAAATTAATAATCAGTGTTATTAGGGTCATAATATAATTTGGCAATATACTCCCCCCAGTCGCCAGTCTTTGTAAGCATCAAGAATGAGACTTCAGGTATGGCAATTCTACGAATCAAATCATAAACATATGCTTTATGGTTATTCTCTAATGTCAGTCCAGAACTTCTTTTATAGGTGGGTTCCTGAGCATATACTCTTCCACTCTTATCTTGCAAACGTTTTCTTGTAAGATTAAAATGAAGCTCTTCTGGCAACGAACTGACTTCATCAACTTTCTTTTCCCATGATTCGAGGTCTACTTTGTTCCTATAATCAAATCGATGAGATGTGTATTCCCACTTAACATCTTCAAGGTAATCCAATAAATCATCTCTAAGAAGCGTACAATGTGCATCAAAAGCCTCTTCGCCAAAGAAGTCAAAAATATCAGGGTCGTATTTACTTCCAAGGTACAAACTGGCTTCTCCATTACCAGTTCCAGCTTTGTTCTCTTTCACAAAGCTGTCAACAAGACGTATTGAAGCCCAATCGTCATTATATTTGAAATTTCTATTTGCCATCTTTTACACCGTATTTAGTGATATCCATCTGTTTAAGTAAAGCAATCAACACATCAACTACTATACTGTTCCCTGCCTGCTGATACATTGCGGTATCGCACACAGCTATTTTGAATGTATCTTTGAATCCCATTAATCTAAGACACTCGCGTGGAGTGAGTTTCCTTATACGTCCTTTGTGTGTTACATAATTATCAACTCCAGCTCTGTGCATTTTGTGCATAGAGTGAAGTAACGGACGTGCTATATCAAGATCCGTTTCTTTGGAAGTCTTAAAATTCTTTGTTCCTCCTGCCAAGACATACTTTGCGACTTTATCAGAAAGATAATACTTTTCCTCTACATCTCTAACATCAAATATAAACTCATCAAATTTCTCATCAGACTGTGTTAATTCAGAATCAGGATGATAGACGAAATCTCCATGCCAATTAAATTCCTGATTTCTCTTTTGACATAATGCGACATCTCCATTTATTTGAGTATAGCTTTTTTCTCGATTTTTATGACTGGTGACAAACTTGATACCTTTTTCTTTCAGAAAGTATTTTGTATCAATGTAATCTTCAAGAAAATCATACATACGGTATTCAAGTTTTATAGGAGCAGGATATTTGAAGTCTGTCTTTTTTTTAAATCCCAAACAAAAGACACGCTCACGATGTTGAGGAATTCCATAATCACAACTATTTAAGACACGAAACTTGACATCATAACCAAGTTCTTCGAAAATATCATGCATTACATGCCAAGTACGATGATTGTCATGATTAAGTAGCCCTCTTACATTCTCAAATAAGAAGACTTTTGGCTCTGTTTCTTTTACTACACGAGCAAATTCATAAAATAAAGTACCTCTTGCATCCTCAAAGCCCAAGCGATGACCTACCATTGAAAAAGCCTGACAAGGAGCACCTCCAACAATAAAGTCCACCTTTCCTTTATATTTTTTTGCATCAAATTCTCTTATATCTGTAAACCAGTCTTTTTCTTGTATGTCATAATTAGCGAAGTAACTGGTTTTACATTTCGGCTCTATGTCCCCTGCAAACACAATTTTATGCTTAAGATTTAAGCGCTGAAAAGCATGTTCAATGGCTCCAATGCCACTAAACAAAGTGCCAATTCTTACAGTTCTTTCTATGTGTGAGAATTCTAAATCCTTCCATGAAGGTCCATCAGAAAGAGGCGTTTGAACAAGATCTTTCTGTTCTAACTCACTTACTCTTTTCCTGACTATTTTTTTGACAGCCTTTATTTTTTCAGATTCTTCCTTTATATCTTTTTCTACTGTTGCCATTCTAATCAATTTTTTCGAGCTTACCATTGATATGGTAACTTGGTGAATATTCTGTATTTTTTATTTCTGCGACCCCATCAATGAAAGGACCAATATAATAGTACTTAGGCTTTACCTTAATCGTACCGTTTTTAAGCATAATTCCCCATTTCCCATTATGCTTGAAGGGAATATAGCCTTTGAAATAGGGACGCATTTCTTCATACATGGGTGGAACAACAGTTCGATTTCTACGGTCACACACGCCATATAGCCCTGTTTTACGGTCACGGAATACATTGTACTCGCCAATGCCTTGTTCTGTGTCTTCCGACTCAGAAGAGCGTACCTGTTTCTTTCCTTCTGCATGCTCTACAACTTCCATTTCTTCGTCTCCCTCAGAATAGTCAGGTTCCCTGTCATAGGTCTCGATATCTTTTGTTAGAAGACCGCCATCATTCCAACCGTCTTCTCCACTTGTTTCACTTCCATTGAAATGATGTCGCCAGTGACGATTTGCCATAGGCGTTCCGAAACGATTGTAAAGCCCTACATTGTCAAGAATAAGACTCTTTTCCTTGCCATCAGATATGCGCAAGCCACGTCCAACTTGCTGGAGATACATCGTAAGAGAACGTGTTGGCCGAGCCAATTGTATAAATTCAATATCTGGGCAGTCAAAGCCCTCAGAAAAGATATTAACATTGACTATCACTCGTACTACTCCAGCCTTGAAATCATCTATGATGGATTGTCTCTCATCCGCTAGGGTGGTTCCGTCGATCATGCGTATACTTACACCATGGGAAGCATATAGTTCTTGGATATTTACAGCATGTCGACGATCAATAGCATAGATAATACCTTTCTTACCATCTGCAAACTTCTTATAGCTTTTATATAGCTCAGCACGTATATGATCACAATCGAACACATTGCTCAATTCTGCTTCAAGATAGTCACCATCAATCCCGTAACGGTCAATGGAATTGACTGTTTTTTGGATTTCTGAATTACGACGAATGCTGATATAGTCATAATTACTCAGATAATGCTCGTTGACAAACCACTCTATCGGTTTTGATAAAACTATCTCTGAATAAAGTGAACGAAAGCCGCAATGGTTCATACGCCAAGGAGTTGCAGTTACACCCAATTTCTTTGAATGTGGATACATCTCCCATAGTTTCTGATATCCTGACGCAATGCTGTGATGGGCTTCGTCAATGATAATATAGTCGAAACGATAATGACGCATTATTTCGTAGTTGCGACAGGACATGAAAGTCTGAATGCTGGCTACTTGAACCATATGTTGCATTTCCTGTTTCGTTCCGCTCATAATGATACCATGAGGAATATCATTAAGTTTGCCACTCGCTTGGGTTATGAGCTCTTTACGATGGGCTATTATTAGAATCTTAGAATCTTGACTGTGAACCTTGCACCAACGTTGGATATCTCGAACCACAGAAGTGAATACAATTGTCTTACCCGTACCAGTAGGCATCTGAATCATGAGATTATCTATTTTGTCCCAAAGGGAATAGATTTCCTCTTTCATCTGCTGCTGGTATGGACGTAAACCTCTATTATCAGCTTCTATATGTGAGAACTGAATCAGAGGTCCGGCATACGCCTCCACGCGCTCAACTTCTTTGTCGATATAATCTTCCATCGTTTTCTTATAGACTTATGCTTGCCAGCCAAGCCTTTTTACCTTTTCGTATATAGCAAGTGCCCATTTAGCTTGTTTGTAGGTATAAGGACGGTTACGCTTAACCATGTAAGCAAAGTTACCTATGAACGAAATTTCTGCAGGCGTAAGACCATCATGTTCCTTGACCCACTTACTAATACTGCACCAAGTCTCAGCATCAATGCCACCAGCTGCGTTAATGACAGCTTGCTGCGCCTCGTTAATCTCGGTTTCCTGTTCACTGGTCGCAGCTAAAAGATTCATTGGAACAGAAAAATCTGCACCTTGATTATTGAGTTTGGTCTTAAGAGCATCCCAACATCTAGTAGACTTTGTCCACTCGTTGATATTGGTTCCTTCATCAACATTAACCACATGATCCCAAATGACAGGCTCTATCTTCTTTACATGTTCAAGTACACGATAAAGAGTAGTGTTCTTTAATTTTTCCAAATCTTCTTTAGGGATATCTACATTTACGAAACGATTACGTTTTTTACCTTCTGTTGTGGTGTATTGCTCTTTAACCTTATATGAAATATGTTGCTGACCATTGACTAACTTAGCGTAAACACTGTAAAGGTCAATTGTCATGGTTGTTTGAACTGAAAGGTTCATTACATATTGTTCGTTCCAAATAGAAATCAAGTCAAGTTTTTTACCTGACAACATACTAAGAGCCGACAACGTATAAGCGACCATGTTTGATTTGTAACCTGGAAGGGCAATACCATCCTTACCATAGAAAGCATCAATAGCCTTAAATAGAATGCCCTTGGCTATGGTGCGACGATACACGTTGGTATCGAACTTTATACCAAGAGCTTTGATACGGTTAAAGAATACCGCATAGTTATTCTCCCCACCTTTGCAGACAATTGCTGGATTCTCCATCCATGCCATCATGAACTTAGATAATAGCGTCTTATCAAACATTTGATTTTTAGGATACTCTGCATAAAAATCACGCTGAGAGGCTGCTGTATTATTACGATTTGCCTTATCAAGATACTGACCACGAGTGCGTTCAAAGAACCACTTGCTTACAAGTTTGCCAGATGGCGTTTTGCACCATTCCTGGCGAGACTGATTCTCGATGTCGACAAGGAAGGGTTCGTTGATATTGAAGTCCGACTTTTTGACTGCAGACTGTGTATTGGCAAACTTTGAAATTTTCTGTACAATTACGTTCTGCTTATCTTTATCTTTGATTACAGAGACCTTCATACTGACAAAAACCTTGGACAATTTGGTGGTGTTCACACCCTTCATGCCAAACACAGCATTGATACTGGCAGTTGTCTGACCTCCGTTGACAATCTGCCAATCCTTAATGCGAGTAATCTCCATGCCATTATCCGTCTTGCGTATATCAATATCTGCAGCTGTAGTAGAGATACCGTTATTATAGGCAAAGAACATGTCTGGTTCTGGGTCGGAATCTTCAATACCTTTCAGTTTTTCACTGTTTGTTGCTCTGTGACCAATCATTGTATCACGAATTCCCTTATTGCTGGCTCCTTTGAACTGAAGGAAGGTACGAACATTTTGTTCAAGTATCTGTTGATGGTATTTATGATAAATCTGTGAGAGTACAGTACCAGGAATAACACAAAGGTAACAGGACACATTCTCTGACACATCAGGCATCTGAATACATGGCAGAGGACTGTTATAATCTGCATCAAAATCAACTACAATTGGATCTTTTCCCGATATGATGTTATGTTGGCGCATTACACGTTTTGCATCCCAAATAATATATTCGCATGTTGTTCCATCGTCAAACTCTGCTGATTCTTTCTCGTAGTTAGAAGGTGCTATGGCATTGGTCAACAAGAAAAGACGAATACGATCTATCTTTTTTGTACTGTGAATAAGGTCTGCGACTTGATAAAGATCACTCTTGGTGTCTTGAATCTTTCCTAGAACCTTACCGTTTTGTGACTGTTCAAAGAATCTATAAAGCCAATTAAAATGGCGGTCAAGTTCATTGGCACTTATTTTCACGTTTTCAGGGTCTTGATAGACACTGAGGAAAAGATCTATGGAAACCAAGTCTTCATCTCCATTGAAACCCCATCCATCAAGTGCGACACCGTTTCCATTGTCATAACAACAGATGTTCACCTGATCAACATCACCCATAGCCTGAATATAGCCAACAACTAGCTGGGTGAGTTCATCCTTAGGATTTTCTGCCATACCAAGAATCTCGTCCAGTACATCTTCTTTGTACTGTTCAACTTCAGTAAGCTCTTTTGCAACTATATTATTTACCAAAATGCTTTCAATTTCTACTGAATCTTCAGCTACTTTGAAATCATCGAACTCTTCAATTTGGACTGCCATATTGTTTCTTTGTTATTTGATTCAACTTTATTCCAATTTGCTATATGCCAATAAGTCCTTCTTGTTAACATGTAAGAACTTTTGCTATTTTGTTTAATGTTTGAAGGTTAGGCTGTGATTCATTGGAGCACCACCGACTTGGGGTTGTAGTGCTAACACCAAGTTGCTCTGCAAGCCACTTGTTAGTTTTCTTCTGTTTAACCAGCACAACCTTTAATTGATTCAATTCGTCCATCGTAATTTTATATAGTTCTATGCAAAGGTGTTAACATTTTTCTGAATAGCCATAATAATGGCTTTCTTTTTATGTTTTTATAACGAATTTGTAGCCGAATCATTATCTTTTGCGCTTTTCGGATGGCATTATTCCGCCTCTGCAATTAGTATTCAAACGGACCTATAATCAATTACTCGACATTCGTACTTTAATATGCGGGTAATTTCGTCCCATGGTAGGCGACAAACTGCGACTGAACGCATACTCCACCAGAGCAAAATGCCTAAACTTGGGTTCTTTTGGGTGACGGAGATAGTTACGCAAAATCTGATTTTCCGTTTGGTTTGAAATACATTTGGTAAAATATTTCTATAATCATACAATTTTATAAGATTATAGAATTGTTTTAAATTCCATAATCTTATATTTTGTGTGAAAAAAGAAATAAATTATGGTAGGATTTCTTGATTTTAGGAATCAGTTTATAGAATTAGGTTGTTTTTGTCTTAATAATATTAGAGCAGTTTATCCTGATTTTCATTTCACAGAAGACACTCCTGAGAAACTTTATCGGTTACATAGTGCAAACTATGTGGGTAATCGTGTTTTTTCGTGAATTTCGTGCTCTGAACCACAAGGTTGGCTCGTAGCGTTTTCCAAACGCACTGACGGCGTGTTTTATTCCGGGCACGGGGAAACGGTTCCACCTTTTCCCCATACCCGGTTATCGAGCTACCGTCTTCCAGACGGACAGCAACGAAAAAACAGGCGACGAGGGCACTGTCTGCCGACCGCACTGTTCGCGTGCAACCTCTGGCAGGACGGAGCTGTGCTGTGTTCGTGCGTTTCGTGAATCTCGTGCTCAAAAAAATTGTTAAATCAGTATTTTACAGTCCAAACCGAGGTCGCCGTTTTCGCCATATTTTCTTGCCGTCTTTCCACTTCATCCTCTCCCCAAGAGGGGAAAAATTCGGGAATTCGCTTGGTCGTACCATAGATAGAAGTTTGATACACCTTTTTCTTTTCCTCGTATGCGGCATCGGAAATTTTTCTGTTCTTATCAGGTTCCAGCAGGCACATGTTCCCCAATTTGTCCACAGTACGCTGGCCGACCTCGTCTTCAATATCCCAATTTTCGTAGTGGCGGGGCATTATATGCTCGATAGTAGCCTCCTCGGAGAAAGGGTCAACCGAACGGATATTGCCTTTCACATTCTCAATGGCGCCAAGCAGGTATCTTATTTTCTTCGCATTTGCCGATTTCTCATAACTGATGGAAAACCTTGAAAAGGCTTCCTTAAACAATTCATCGTTTATTATGATCGAATTAAGTAAGGCATAGTCGGCGCGACTGTATTTGCTTACATAAATCGACAAATTGTTGAATGGTCCTTCCTGGTCGTTTGGATTCCTGTCACAAATTACATTATACCTGACACAGATGTTTATTATTAGTTTGAGCAGTTTCTTAAATTCGTCTTTGTCGAGTTTAAGGCATGAAACCATAAGCAGAGAGAGAGGTTGTTTAAATCCGAATAGATTAAGCAAGCCTATCTGTTTCCTTATTCCGCTATCATATTCGTTCCAAAATTCGTCGTTTTTGTCATGAAGAGCGACATAAACGTCGCTATAGGTCAACATGTCGTCCAAGAGGGCGAAAACCTGCTCTTGCGTTTTAATCTCATCTCTGAGGGTCTTGAAAACGTAGTTCTTCCGTATCGTTTTGTGACTGGTATTCCAATAATAGCGTATAAAGTCGGGTAGATGTTCCGACTTGTTATTTGACGTGAGTCTGGCCCATTTTTCCTCTAACGAATTGAGGCGCTCGGGGTGGCTCGACTCTTTGTCGACCAAAGAGAACAGGTAATTCTTCAACAGGTCGGCCGATGATAATTGTACCCCTCTCGCATTCAGGGTCTCAAATACTTTGAACGCATTCAACTCGTCTGACACTATAATCTCGGTGAAGTAGAGGCAGGAAACCACTTTTTGGATATAAGCCGCATAGTCCTTCCCATGTTCAAATCCCTTTTTCTTGAGTTTACTCTCGAAAAATTCAAAACAACTCTTCATCAGTTTTTCGGTCTTTTTCGTGTTCCGGATGCGCAATTCGCCCAATTTTACAATATAGTCTTTGTAATAGGGGTCGTTATTCCTGTTAAGAACCAATTTGTTGTCGTAGTCTAAGGTGACCGTATCCTTAAAGCCGATGTAGGTATTCATCATCTCCTTCCATCGTACTTCGTTCTCTTCTTTTTCCACTCCCTTCTCTGCTAATGCTTTGACTAGCTTGATGGCTGCAAGTATAAGCAGGGTGATGGTCGTGAAGCGTTGCTGCCCGTCGATGATGTTCCTTATGACGCCTGTTTTTTGAAGGACAAGATAACCCATATAGTGCTCACCTTCTTCTTCGGAAAGAGTCGATTCAATGTCGTTCCATAGGTCGTCCCACTGGTCTTTGTCCCAAGAATAATCTCTTTGAAATTTAGGGACTACATATTTGTCCGCTTCCTTTAAGATTGCTCCGAAATAATTGGTGCTGGTGTCTTGAATGCCTTTCATGCTGTATGAATCGTTTTTCCAATCTGTAAATATAATACTTTTGTTCCATATAGAGGGTAAAACGGCGGCTACCATATCTTTCTTGTGAGCCATTCCTGCCTTGTGGTCAGGGTAAATCGTCACATAGTGCGAACTATGTGGGTAATCGTGTTTTCTCGTGAATTTCGTGTTCTGAAACACAAGGTTGGCTCGTAGCGTTTTCCAAACGCACTGACGGCGTGTGGAAATCCGGGCACGTTGGAATGGCGGGCCATTCCTACATACCCGGTTAGGGAAGATACCGTCTTCCAGACGGGGGAGCGATGAAACGACAGGCGACGAGGGCTCGGTCTGCCGACCGCACTGTTCGCGTGCAACCTCTGGTAGGGCAGAACGTTCTGAATTCGAACGTTTCGTGAATCTCGAGCTCAAAAATTCTGTTAAATCAGTGTTCTGTTTTTTATCTAGATTTTCCCAAGCAACAGCCCTCCAGATAGGCCCCGCAGCGTGTGCCAGCCTGGGTCAGTCGCCCCCAGTTACGGATGGTGCAGGCTTCCTACGGAGAAATAAAAAAATCCCGCAAGAGGTGTCTTGCGGGATTTAGAAATATGTTGCGAATAAAGATTATTCAGCAGCAGGAGCTTCAACCTGACGGAAGTTAGGGAGAAGAGCAGCATCGAACTTCATAACGTAGTTGTAGTGCTTCTCGATTTCGCTTTCTGCGAAGCGTACGTATACGTTAGCGCTCTTAGCGAAGAGGTCCGGACGGTTGCTGGCATCCTTAATGATGAGCAGGCTCATGATACAGTCGGCAGCCATTTCGTACAAGCGGCGTGCCAAGAAGTCGTGCAGCTCGTCGTTTTCAGCAGCGTTCACCTTAGCCACAGCCTCTTCGTACTTCTTAACCATAGCGGCAGCAGTGCTCTTCAAACCAGCGAACTCGGCAGCAACTTCTTCCTGCAGATAGTCGTTGAGGACATTGCTGTAGAAGCCAGAAGTAACGTAGCGGATAGCAGCCACTGTCTGCAACTGGGTAGTACCCTCGTAGATAGAAGTGATACGGGCGTCGCGGTAGATGCGCTGACAAGCGTACTCGAGCATGAAACCTGAACCACCGTGAATCTGGATACAGTCGTATGCGTTCTGGTTACAGTACTCAGAGTTCATACCCTTGGCAAGCGGAGTGAAGGCGTCGGCCAACTTAGCGAAGGTCTTGCATTCCTTTCTCTCCTCAGGGGTGAGCTTGCGGCTGCGCTCAATGTCTTCAAGCGCCTTGTACACATCAACGTAGCGAGCGCACTGGTAGAACAAAGAACGACCTGCGTCGAGTTTCGCCTTCATGATGGCGAGCATATCGTAAACAGCAGGGAAGTTGATGATGTTCTTACCGAACTGTGCACGGTCTTTCGCATAAGCGAGACCCTCGTTGTAAGCAGCCTGAGAAAGACCTACAGACTGGGCAGCGATACCCAGACGGGCGCCGTTCATCAAAGACATCACATATTTGATAAGACCGAGTTTGCGGTCGCCGCAAAGTTCTGCCTTAGCGTTCTTGTATACCAATTCGCAGGTAGGTGAGCCGTGGATACCGAGCTTGTTCTCGATACGGCGCACGTCAACACCGCCCTGGCGCTTGTCGTAGATGAACATCGACAG
>DGTD01000010.1:15639-32015 GCA_002396385.1 Bacteroidales bacterium UBA4345 | reverse complement strand
GCCGCATCGACATCTATTTCGAGACATCAGAATGCGCCTACATCATCGAGTGCAAGCGCGACGCTACGGCACTATCGGCCTTGGAACAGATCGACGATAAGAAATACGCAGAAAAAGTGTCGGCCACCGGCAAGCGTGTTGTGAAGGTGGGTGCCAACTTCAGCACCACAGCGCGGAACCTGACCGAATGGGTGGTGGGGGAATGAGAGTCTGTTTTTCTCCCTTAAATTCTGCAGATGGCAAAAACTTGAAGTGAATTCTGGAAACTTCTATGAAGTGGTTTCTTGATTTCCATCGTGAAATAATCGTTCCGTACTATATAAATGAAAACGGGCTTTGGTGCGTACCAAAGCCCGTTTCTTGTTTAATGTGTCAGAAAGCTCTTTTACAGAGCCTGACCTCCTATTTTTTCAAATAGTACTTTCTATTGTTTACAATATAGAGGCCGTTCTTCAAATCGTTTATTACATCTTTGAAATAGACTTCTTTCCCAACAACGATGCCCGAAGGGGTGTAGATGGATACTTTCTTTTCACCTTGTTCATTCGCTATAATTGGAGATGAAACGACTATATCAAATGTGATTTTTGATATGGCAGTGTCGGAGCAGCCGGTTGCCGAATCTGTCGCCACCATATAGTAGTACCCGCTTTCTTCTGGCGAATCTCCTTTCACCGTATATGGATACAGAATCTCTATATCCTCTCCGCCTTCCACCTTCTTGTAGAATTTCTGCAGTATTGTTCCAGGGACGGGGTCTCCGTATGTGTAGTTGAAACTTTCGGCGTGGAATACATCTGTCAGCGAAAGTGGCTCTTGATTATCTATGTATCCGTAGGCTGTCGTATAAGAGAGTGATTCTGGGGCTGTGGCCTTGACAATCATGTCGGGAACGTAGACTTTCACCCCATATACAACACCGTAGTTTTTGCATGCGTCTTTAAAACTAATCATCAGGCTGGTGTCTTTTGTGATGAGAGTTCCAGGAGCTATGTTCTGCGAAATCTGCAAGTTGGCACTGCAGAATTGCTGTAATCTGAA
Organism: Bacteroidales bacterium UBA4345; assembly: GCA_002396385.1. Taxonomy (GTDB): domain Bacteria; phylum Bacteroidota; class Bacteroidia; order Bacteroidales; family Paludibacteraceae; genus Physcocola. Next base: position 30,974 of record DGTD01000010.1, on the reverse strand, counting down.
ATGGTCGTCTTTTGTCACATCTGGAATGGCGAGTTCACACCCTTTCGCATAATCGGCCGGAATGTGGATTATTTCGTTGCTTACATGTGGCTTTTCGTAGTTGACGTGAAGAGTGGCAACCCAAAGCGAGTCTATATTACCGCAGCTGTCGCTAGCCTCAAGGTAGTATCTGACGTTGTATATATAGTGGCCGCATGCGCTATCCGAAGGGTCTTGGTCGCTTACGGTTATAACACGTATAGCTACATCAGAGCAACTGCTCTTTGCTATTGCCATAGTGTCGGTCAGTAGTAGGTCTACTGGTTGGCAATATGGGGTTTCAATTTCTTGGTATGCCGGTCTTTTAATCCATACAATGCCACTTTTTATTTCTACAACGTTAATGTAGGTCGCAGCGGTGTCGGTACAGCCGGTTGTGGTGTCCATCGCCACAATGTAGTAGTAGTCATTCTGGGTGCTGTCTTTCAGCGTGAGCTTGTCGATTTTCTGCTCTGGGGTTAGGCCTGCGAACTTGTTGCCGTAGGTCTTACTGTTGTTGCTGTACACCAGACTGTCTTCCCAGACACCTCCTTTATAGTAGTCAGTCAGAATGGTCGATGGCACGGTTAGATATTCTCCTTGATAGTATTCCCATACATACCCTTCTGTTTTGGAAACCCTTTCCGATGCCAGGTTCAATGGCTCATTCCCGATAATGTGGCAACTGCGCATGGTCGTCAGTTTTACGATGCTGTCTTTTTTCGGAACGTTCACCTTGACTTTTAGTGTTCCATAGTTTTGGCAGAAATTTCTTAGATTAACGTCCACTATAAGCGTCTCTGTTAGCGGTTTGCCTGCCTCTATGCTCTGTTCCACGAGAAGCATACTGCCGACTCCACATTTGGGTATTGCGAATAAATTCTGAACGTTAGGCATCAGGAACGTGCAGTTCCCACCGTAGTTGGAGGTTATCTCTATTGTGTCGGCTGTTATCCCATCAATTTCTCTGAACCCCTCTTTGGTTTGCATGCCCGTTTGCAGCGGTGTGGTGTCAAGGCCTTTGCCGTAATGCTCGGTGAGTATAGGCAGGGTGTCTGTGTTCCCGCACTCGTCTGTGGCCACAACGGAGTAATACACATCGTATATGTAGTGCCCGCATTCATCGTACTTTTCCGACTGGGTGCTCGTGACAAGGGTGTCGTAGCTGATGACTCCCTCACAGTCGCTCACTGCTTTCGGATGGCCGAGCTCTGTTATGTTTTTGCTGCAATCATTTTGATAAGTAGTCAAGGGTTGGAACACTCCTTCCCAGGCAATGCCGTTTTTTGCAAACGAAGACAGAGCGGTTGCAATACCTCCTAAAATAATGAGTAATTTTCTCTTCATAAGTTTTTAATTTTTGATAAATATAAAAGTAATTGATGTTAAATGCAATAGGATGTGTTGATTACGCAAATATAGTGTGATTACATTATATGAACAAAATAATTGTTCTCATTCTTCTTTAAATGAGAATTTTCGCTTTATGGTGGTTCTGTCGGTGTTAGGGAAAGAAAGTTATCCACAATTTGCTTATTGCTTATATTTTATCTTGCAAGGGTAACATATTGTGCTTATTTTTGTAAAAATTTGGACAAAGGGAATCTATGGTAGATGTTAGACATACATTGATTGCGTTTGTGGATGTTGAATCTGCAGATGTTTCCCTTTTTCTTTAGTTGGTGGCGTTGGTTTTGGTTCCGACGCTTTTTTTTTATAGTTAGGTAAGACAAGAAACAAAAAGATAAAAAATGGTAGAAGGTATTAAAAAAGTGGTTTTGCTTGGCTCCGGTGCTTTGAAGATCGGACAGGCTGGCGAATTCGACTACTCTGGCTCGCAGGCTTTGAAGGCTATGCGCGAGGAGGGTATCAGCACAGTGTTGATTAATCCGAACATTGCTACAATCCAAACTTCCGAAGGCGTGGCCGACAAGGTTTACTTCTTGCCGATTACCCCATACTTTGTTGAGGAGGTTATCAAGAAGGAACAACCCGACGGCATTCTGCTGGCTTTCGGCGGACAAACTGCACTGAACTGCGGAACAGAACTCTACACCAAGGGTATTTTCGAAAAGTATGGCGTTAAGGTGCTTGGCACTTCTGTCGATGCTATTATGATTACGGAAGACCGTGACCTCTTTGTCAAGAAACTCAATGAAATCGAGGCCAAGACTCCTGTCTCTCAGGCGGTCGAGAATATGGAAGACGCCATCAAAGTGGCCAACCGCATCGGATTCCCTGTTATGGTACGTTCGGCTTACGCTCTTGGGGGTCTTGGTTCGGGCGTGTGTGAGAACGAGAAGGAATTCCGCGAACTCTGCGACAGCGCTTTGGCTCACTCGAAGCAGATACTCGTTGAAGAGTCTCTGAAGGGTTGGAAGGAAATAGAGTTCGAGGTCATCCGCGACAAGAACGACCATTGTTTCACGGTGGTGCCTATGGAGAACTTTGACCCGCTCGGCATACATACCGGCGAGTCTATTGTTGTGGCTCCTATCATTTCCCTTTCCGAAGAGCAAATTCACATGCTCCAGGAAATTGCAAAACAGGTGGTTCGCCACATCGGTATTGTGGGCGAGTGTAACATACAGTATGCTTTCAATGCTGAGACAAACGACTACCGTATTATTGAAATTAACGCCCGACTCAGCCGTTCTTCCGCACTGGCTTCCAAGGCTTCGGGTTACCCGTTGGCATTTGTTGCCGCTAAACTGGCTTTAGGCTATTCTCTCGACCAAATCGGTGAAATGGGCACTCCTAATTCGGCTTATGTGGCTCCGTCTGTCGACTATATTATTGTGAAGATTCCGCGTTGGGACTTGACCAAGTTCGTGGGCGTTGACCGTGAAATAGGTTCTTCTATGAAGTCGGTGGGCGAAATCATGTCCATCGGTAAGTCGTTCGAGGAAATCATGCAGAAGGGCCTCCGTATGATAGGCCAGGGTATGCACGGTTTCGTTGGCAATAAGGATTTGGAATTTGACGATCTCGACAAGGAACTTTCTCATCCTACCGATTTGCGTATTTTTGCGGTTGCTAAAGCGCTGGAAAAGGGCTACACCGTTGAACGCATCGAACAGCTGACTAAAATCGACGTCTGGTTCCTCAACAAACTTAAGAATATTGTAGACTATACCAAGGTTTTGGCTCAATACAAAAAGATTGAGGACATTCCGGCCGATGTGATGCGCGAGGCTAAACGCATGGGCTTCTCCGACTTCCAGATTGCCCGTTATGTGGAAGACCCAGCCGGCAATATGGAGAAAGAGGTGCTGCGTGTACGTGAACTCCGTAAAAAACAGGGTATCCTCCCTGCGGTTCGCCGCATTAATACGGTTGCTTCCGAGCATCCGGAACTGACCAACTACCTCTATATGACTTATGGCGTTCAGGAACATTCCATCAACTACGGCTATAAGAACGATAAGTCTATTGTCGTGCTGGGCTCTGGTGCTTACCGTATCGGTTCGTCTGTCGAGTTTGACTGGTGCTCGGTCAATGCGGTACAGACCGCACGCAAACTGGGTTACAAGTCTATCATGATCAACTATAACCCTGAAACAGTTTCAACCGACTACGACATGTGCGACCGACTCTATTTCGATGAACTCAGCTACGAGCGTGTGCTCGATGTGCTCGACCTCGAAAATCCAAACGGCGTTATCGTATCGGTGGGCGGACAGATTCCGAACAACTTGGCCATGAAACTCTACCGCCAGAATGTGCCTGTGCTTGGTACTTCTCCGGTCTCTATCGACCGTGCTGAAAACCGCCACAAGTTCTCGGCTATGCTCGACCAGCTGGGCATCGACCAACCTCGTTGGAAGGAACTGACCAGCTTCGACGAAATTGACTCGTTTATCGACGAAGTCGGTTTCCCTGTCCTCATCCGTCCTTCTTACGTGCTCTCGGGTGCTGCCATGAATGTCTGCTACAACAAGGAACAGATGCATACTTTCCTGAAGGCTGCTGCCAAGGTGTCGAAAGAGTATCCGGTTGTGGTGTCTTGCTTTATGCAGGGGGCAAAAGAAATCGAGTTCGACGCTGTGGCTAAGAATGGCGATGTTATCGAGTACGCGATTTCTGAACATGTCGAGTTCGCCGGCGTGCACTCGGGCGATGCAACCCTCGTGTTCCCAGCCCAGAAGATTTATCTGGAAACAGCCCGCCGCATTAAGCGCATCAGTAAGAAGATCGCGCAAGAACTTAATATCAGCGGTCCGTTCAATATCCAGTTCCTGGCCACTCATAACGATGTGAAGGTTATTGAGTGCAATTTGCGCGCATCGCGTAGCTTCCCATTCGTTTCTAAGGTTTTGAAGCGCAATTTCATTGAAACTGCCACTAAGATAATGTTGAACGAACCGGTTGTCAAACCCGATTCTTCCACTTTCGACCTCGACCGTGTGGGTGTGAAGGCCTCACAGTTCTCGTTCGCCCGCCTGCACAAGGCCGACCCTGTTTTGGGCGTCGATATGTCGTCGACTGGTGAAGTGGGCTGTATTGGCGCTAATTTCGACGAGGCACTGCTTACTTCCCTCATAGCGGTTGGTTACCGTATCCCATCTAAGGGCGTTCTGGTTTCTTCTGGCGATGCCAAGGGTAAGGTTGAACTGCTTGACGCTTGCAAGACTTTGGCCAAGAAGGGTATCTCGATTTATGCGACTGCCGGTACTGCCAAGTTCCTTGAAGAAAATGGAGTGAAGTCGACTGTGGTTTCATGGCCAGACGAGACTGCCAATGGTAACGTTAACGTGGTGGAATTGATGTCGGAACACAAAATCGACTTGGTTATCAACATCCCTAAAGACCAAAGCCACCGTGAACTCTCTAATGGCTACCGCATCCGCCGCTCGGCCATCGACCATAACATTCCGCTTATGACCAATGCCCGTTTGGCAAGTGCGTTCATCCGCGCTTTCAACGAAAAGGGTGAGAAAGACATCCAGATTAAAACCTGGCAGGAGTATTGATTTAATTTATAATTAACTGATATGGCGACGGGCGGGACAGAACTCCAGCCCGTCGTCTTTTTGTATAGGGCTCCTATTCCAAAGTTCGAATGTGTTGATAAGATTATTGCTGATTTATTTTGTTTGAAAAATAAAAACTCTATATTTGCAGTGAAAACAAAAAGCGCGGTAATTACCGAGTGCCAAATTATTGCGTATGAATTAATCGGCACTAAACACTTAAATATTTCAAAATTTTTATGAAAGCAAAATCTCTAATGGTTGGCGTAGCTATTGCTATGTCCGCACAGTTCGCAAACGCACAGTATTGGAACTCTTCCAACAACAACCTCCTTACTGCGAAAAACAACTCGGCTGGTAATAACGCTTATGTGGGTATTGGTACCAACGCAACTTCAAATTACCGTCTCGATGTGTTGGGTAATATCTCTTTTGGACAATCTGCATCATCAAGTTCATCTGGTAGTAGCGTTATTATTAAACCTGCCGATTCACAAATTCCTTTAACCGTTCTGACTTCTAACAGAAAGAATGCGCTTAAGGTATGGAGCAATGGTGGTGTTACTGTAGGTTCTACTACACTTTCTCCTTCAGGCAACGGTCTGACTGTTACTGGCAGAGCTTCTGTTGGTTCTTTGTATGTGTCTGGTGCCGCTAATTTGAACAGCACGCTGACGGTTAAGGGCAAAATCACATGTAAGAACGAGATTGAGGTGACTGCTATGAACGCTGGCTCAATCAATGCTAAGGACATCAATGTTGAACTTCCTGCAGCTGCCGACTATGTGTTCGAAGACAATTACAACTTGAAGAGCCTCAGCGAAGTGGAATCTTACGTTAAAGAGAACAAACACCTCCCTGGCATGCCTAGCGCTTCTGAATTTGCTGAAAAGGGTATGAGCGTAAGCGAAATGAGCAACAAACTTTTGGAAAAAGTGGAAGAGTTGACCCTCCACATGATTCAGTTGGAAAAAGAAAACAAGGCCCTCAAGGCTGAAATGGAATTAATGAAAAAGTAAGGAGTAGGATATGGGAAAAAGATTATTAACAATCGGCCTCCTATTCGCTGCTACAGTCAGTCAAGTTTCCGCAGCCTACACTTGTAAGAAGTGGTTTGATAAGACAGGAAAGACTTGTAACGACTATGCTATTATTTTGATAGGAGGAACCGAAGAGCGGTTTATGCAAGAGGCCGCAAAGGCATACCAATATTTGATAAATGTTAAAGGTTGCAACAAAAATAAAGTCAGAATTTATGGCCAAGATGGTTTAGGTTGTGACTTTGATGGCGATGGAAAGAACGACAAGTGGGCTTCTTCCGCGGAGTTTTATAGAGATCAGGCATTTGATTTCTTGAAAAATAATTCCACTACAAGCAACGACATTTTTATTACAGTTATCGACCATGGTGGTGTTGATAATATCTCGTTGTGGAATAGTTCTTTGACCGCTAAGTATTTGTCGGAAAAACTTTCAGCAACTAAGTTTAGAAAGGCGACTATCGTGCTTAGTGCTTGTTACAGCGGTTCGTTTATTGATGACATTAAACGTAATAATGTGACAATTGTTACTACGGCCCCTGCTAATCGTTATGGGTGGGGTACCAATGACGGAGATACTTTTTCTAGTCCTTTTTACGAGGCCTTGGCTGGGGGATATATTGGCAAGGCCAAAGTAAATGCCGACTATAATAATGATGGTACAGTATCTTATGAAGAGGCCTTTGTTTATGCGAAAGACCACGATGGGAATTCTAAACCTACAAACGCAGCTGAAAGCTGGTACACCATTCCTCGTTACTGGTCTTCCGATACTCCTTGGCGTTTCTGCCGCGATACCGACTGGGGTGTGGTGACTCAGGGTTACCTCAATGGAACTGTGACTAAAGAAGCAATGTATTTGTTGATTGGTAATGGCACTATTGCAAAAGGCTCTAATGTGACTTTTAACAGCGGTAAGACCATTCGTCTGACCAAGGGATTTAAAGTTGCTCAGGGCGCTAAATTCCGTACCTCTCATTTCGACTGCGAGGCAGAGAAACGTGCGAACGAGGCCGAACTCCGCAAGTTCGAGATTGTTGACCAAGAGGTTGAACGTGAGAATGGCGCTGCCGACATCACGGTTTCTCCTAACCCTTCTACCGGTCGCTATATCGTTACTTTGGGTGAGGTTGAGGCCGATGTCACTGTTCTGGATATGCAGGGCCGTGTAATCAGACATTTTGCTAATGCTTCTGGCGATTTCGAATTAGACATCACCGACTTCCCTAACGGCGTGTATGTGCTCGCTTTGAACTCGGCTAATTTCAAACTCACTCAGAAAATTGTGAAGTTCTAGAAAACGTCCGCTCAGACTGTTTTGTCTGAATGAAGTCTATAACACCGCTGGTGGCTTATATGCTGCCGGCGGTGTTTTTTATTCTTCCTCTATATTTCTGCCTGCTTCTTTCGAAGGGTAGTAGAGTAGGTCGACTCCGTCGCAGAAATTGAATGTTTTTGACAGACCGATGCGGTAAATCGGTAGGTATTGTTCTATGAACTTGCCTTTGAACAGGAAACCGTCTATTATTGCCTCGTCAGGGTTGTTTGGTTTTGACGGTCCAAACTCCTCTGAAAGATTGTTTGTCTGGGGAGAGCGCCTTTCTATTGTGCCTGATAGTTTTCTGGAAACATACTCTTTGTCAATGTTGATAAAGCCCGACAGCCGTGCCACCAGACACTCGGCACCATCTAACGAAATGGCCACCAGGGTCGACCCGTCTTTCGCCTGCCCTGCGAACACGATGTTCATTCGTCGGGTATCTGGGAAATACGGGCGGAAGAAGTCGCACACTTTGAATATGAGCTGCTGGTAGTTGTAGACAGAGTTGCCATATTGGTTTTTCTCGTAGATAGAATAGGAAAAGGTGAGGTTACGCGTTATGATGCGCATTTGTGGAGACAACTCTGCAAATTGAAGTATTCGGTTGTTGCATTGGATGTCTTTCCCCAACCTGTTCCAATATTGGCTTATCTTGTCCAAATTTCTGGGTGTTGAGTCGGCAGCGTATTGCTCGGTCAGCCCTACAAGGTCGTTTAGGGCCTTGCTTACGGGCTCAACTAATCGGACCTGGCTTTCCGGAGGTACGAATTTGCCGTCTATTATGATAGTTTTATGTGCCATAAGCTGTGTTTTTATGGTTAGTGCTAGACTTACACTTTCGCATAAAGTTTTGATATATTTGTGTTTGTCCTTTCAAGCTTTTACAAATATAGCATATTACAATTACCAAACCGCCTCTTGCCTGATAAATTTTTGATTAAAATTGAAAATAAATTACCATTTTTCAGATAATATGTATATCTTTGTTTATAGATGTTGTTGCTGTTGTCTTTATTTTAGTGGCCGATGGCACCCATTTGATGTTTGACAATCCGAATACCTTGTATGAAAAGGTAAGTTGTTAAAACACAGTATTTACAATCTTTTATAATTAGTGCTCTTTGATGATGTTAGGACACCAAGGAGTGGCTTAGATTTTCCTAATGGCTACTATCAATAGGCAGGCAGAATTCAAACGTCTTTTGTTTCTGTTGCCTATTGATTTTTTTTCTTGAGAACTTGAAAATGATGGATATTACAGCTTTTGGCAATTAGATGCCGCTAAAGTTATAAAATGTAATGTAGGGTGGTCTTCTCCTTTTAATCTGAAACTTGTTGGCGGTTGGCTGAATTATTCGGCGGTTATTTCGTGAGGTATATTTCATATTTCCGCAAAAAATTCCGAACTTTGCACGATTTTAGGTATTAAGAGAATTATGCAAAATTACAAACCACTCAATTTGGTCCTCGAGGATGGGACTGAATTCAAAGGCTATTCTTTTGGTTACGATGCTCCAGTCGCAGGTGAAGTCGTTTTTAACACCGCAATGGTGGGCTATCCGGAAAGTTTGACTGACCCTTCTTATTCCGGGCAGTTGCTTACAATCACATTCCCTTTAGTTGGTAACTATGGTGTTCCTGCCGATGAACTCGACGAGAACGGTTTGTCAAAATATTTTGAATCGGAAAAAATTCAGGTCGCTGGCTTGATTGTTTCCGATTTTTCTTTTGAATACAGTCACTGTGAGGCTGTGCGAAATCTGGGCGACTGGCTTAAGTCGCAGAAGATTCCGGCCATCACCGGTGTCGATACCCGCGAACTGACCCGTATTGTCCGTGAAAAGGGTACTATGATGGGAAAACTGGTCTTTCCTGGCGAAGATATTCCTTTCGTTAACCCCGACGATGAAAACCAGGTGGCTAAAGTCAGCTGCAAAGAGGTCGTTACTTACGGTCATGGTAAGCATAAGGTTGTTTTGGTCGACTGCGGTGTGAAGAACAACATCATCCGCTGCCTGCTACGCCGCGATACCACTGTTACCCGTGTGCCTTGGGATTATGACTTCACGGGGCTCGAATACGAGGGTTTGTTCATCTCTAACGGCCCGGGCGACCCTAATTATTGCGACGCTACTGTCGCCAACATCCGCAAGTCGATGGAACTGAAACCCGAGACTCCGATTTTCGGTATCTGTATGGGGAACCAACTTCTTTCGAAGGCGGGTGGCGCTAAAGTGAACAAGTTGAAGTACGGACACCGTGGACACAACCAGCCTGTGCAGTTGGTGGGCACTACCACCGCGTTCATCACTTCGCAGAACCATGGCTTTGCTGTCGATACCTCTACGCTTGGTGCTGATTGGGAGCCTTTGTTCGAAAATATGAACGATGGTACTAACGAGGGTATACAGCACAAAACCAAGCCTTACTTCTCGGCACAGTTCCATCCGGAAGCAGCTTCTGGCCCTACCGATACCGAATTCTTCTTCGACGAGTTCGTAAAGGTGATGGACAAACCTGGCTACCGTCCGTTCTCTGATGTGCGCCGTAACGCGTTCCAGGGCCGCAAACAGTACAAGAAGGTGCTCTTGCTCGGTTCGGGTGCGTTGAAGATTGGTGAGGCCGGTGAGTTCGACTACTCAGGATCTCAGGCGCTGAAGGCGATGAAGGAAGAGGGCATCAGCACTGTCCTCATCAACCCTAACATCGCAACTGTCCAGACTTCCGAAGGTGTTGCCGACAAAGTTTACTTCCTGCCAGTTACCCCCGATTTCGTTGAGAAGGTTATCGAAAAGGAACGCCCAGACGGCATCTTCCTTTCTTTCGGCGGACAGACGGCGCTTAACTGTGGTGTAGCCCTCTATCGTAGCAAGGTACTTGAAAAATATAACGTACAGGTGTTGGGAACTCCGGTTCAGGCTATTATCGATACCGAAGACCGTGAAATCTTCAACGAACGTTTGTCTGAAATAAATGTCAACTATATAAAGAGTGAGGCGGTTACCGACCTCGAAGGCGCTGTTGCCGCTGCCCACAAACTGGGCTATCCCGTCATCGTCCGTGCGGCTTATGCGCTCGGTGGTCTCGGTTCCGGTTTCTGCGACGACGACGAGCAGTTGAAAGAACTGGTTGAAAAAGCGTTCACCTACTCTCCGCAGGTTTTGGTCGAGAAATCGCTCAAGGGCTGGAAGGAAATCGAGTACGAGGTGGTTCGCGACAAGTACGACAACTGTATCACCGTTTGTAACATGGAAAACTTCGATCCGCTCGGTATTCATACCGGCGAGTCTATTGTGGTGGCTCCTTCGCAAACCCTTTCTAACCACGACTTCCACCGCTTGCGCGAGTTGGCCATCCGCATCATCCGCCACATCGGTATTGTGGGTGAGTGTAACGTGCAGTACGCATACGACCCTAACAGCGACGACTACCGTGTCATTGAGGTGAACGCCCGTCTGAGCCGTTCTTCGGCTTTGGCGTCGAAGGCTACGGGTTATCCGTTGGCATTTGTCGCTGCCAAACTCGGTATGGGCTACGGCCTTCCTGAGTTGAAGAACTCGGTTACCAAGGTGACTTCTGCTTTCTTCGAGCCAGCCCTCGACTATGTGGTCTGCAAAATTCCTCGTTGGGACCTTGGCAAGTTCCAGGGCGTTTCCCGCCTGTTGGGTTCTTCTATGAAGTCGGTCGGCGAGGTTATGGCTATTGGCCGCAATTTCGAAGAGGCTATCCAGAAGGGGCTCCGTATGATTGGCCAGGGTATGCACGGCTTCGTGGCTAACAAGCACCTGCATACCGACGAACTCGAGAAAGCCCTCTCGCAACCTACCGACAAACGTATCTTCTTCATCGCGCAGGCTTTGCACGAGGGATACTCTGTCGAGAAAATACACGAACTGACCAAGATTGATAATTGGTTCTTGCTCAAACTCGAGAATATCATTAAGCACGAGAAGGCTCTTGCACAGTACAATAAGTTGGAAGAGGTGCCCGACGCTTTCTTGCGTGAAATCAAGACTCTCGGTTTCTCAGACTTCCAGGTGGCTCGTCTGGTGACCAAATGTCCGGACAACGACCTCGACGATGTTGTGCTTGAAGTCCGCAAATACCGTAAGTCGCGTGGCATTGTTCCATGCGTCAAGCAGATCGACACACTGGCTGCCGAATATCCGGCCCAGACCAACTACCTCTACGTCACCTACGACGCAGTTGAGAGCGATATCAAGTTCGAGAACGACCATAAGTCGGTAGTGGTGCTCGGTTCGGGTGCTTACCGTATTGGTAGTTCTGTCGAGTTCGACTGGTGTGGTGTCAACGCCCTCAACACCATCCGTAAGGAGGGTTACCGCTCGGTAATGATCAACTACAACCCTGAAACGGTTTCTACCGACTACGATATGTGCGACCGTCTCTACTTCGACGAACTCACCTACGAGCGTGTGATGGACATTCTCGACCTCGAGGCGCCTTATGGCGTGGTGGTTTCTACTGGCGGTCAAATTCCGAACAACCTGGCGGTTAAGTTGAGCAACGCCAACATCAACTTGTTGGGTACTCAGGCTGTCGACATTGACCGTGCCGAAGACCGTCACAAGTTCTCGTCGATGCTTGACGAACTCGGTATCGACCAGCCTCGCTGGAAAGAGTTGACCACGCTGGAAGATGTCGATAACTTTGTCGACGAGATTGGCTTCCCTGTCTTGGTTCGTCCTTCCTACGTGCTTTCGGGTGCGGCTATGAACGTCTGCTACGACAAGAGCCAGTTGAAGAACTTCCTGAAGATGGCCGCTGCAGTTTCTCAGAAGCATCCGGTTGTCGTTTCCCAGTTTATGACCCGTTGTAAGGAAATTGAAATCGACGCTGTCGCTAGCAAGGGCGACATCGTTTGCTACGCTATATCGGAACACGTTGAATTCGCGGGTGTCCACTCTGGCGACGCTACCACCCAGTTTCCACCACAGAAACTTTACGTCGAAACGGTTCGCCGTATCAAGAAGATTGCCGCACAGATTGCTGCTGCGCTCCACATCTCGGGTCCGTTCAACATCCAGTTCCTGGCCAAGGAGAACGAGATTAAGGTTATTGAGTGTAACCTCCGTGCCTCACGTTCGTTCCCATTCGTTTCGAAGGTGTTGAAGATTAACTTCATTGAGTTGGCTACACGTGTTATGTTGGGCTTGCCGGTGGTTAAACCTGAAAAGTCGGCCTTCGATCTCGACTATGTGGGTGTTAAGGCGTCACAGTTCTCTTATGCCCGTTTGCAGCAGTCTGACCCTGTTCATGGAGTAGACATGGCCTCTACGGGTGAAGTGGGCTGTATTGGTGACGATTTCAGCGAGGCTCTGCTCAAGTCACTCTTGTCCGTTGGATACAAAATGCCTCGTAAGAAGAAGGTGTTGGTCTCAAGTGGTGAGACAAAGTCAAAGGTCGATCTGCTTGACACTTGCAAGATGCTTAAGAACAATGGATACGAAATTTATGCTACTGCTGGTACTTACAAATTCCTTTGTGAGAACAGTGTGGGTAGTACTTTGGTCGGTTGGCCTGATGAGGTGGATGCTCCTCTTAAAGCTCTTGATATGATTGAGAACCAGGAATTCGACTTTGTGGTTAATATCCCTAAAAACAGTACACAGCGTGAGTTACAGAACGGATTCAAGGTACGACGTGCTGCTGTCGATTTCAATACTCCGCTATTTACCAATGCCCGTTTGGCGAGTGCCTTTATCCGTAGTTGTTGCGAAATGACTTTCAACGACATCAAGATAAAGAGTTGGGATGAGTATTAAGTAGTTCTATTGATATAGAAAACGCTCCGATTGTACTTGAATCGGAGCGTTTTTTTTATGGCTATTGTAGGCCGCTCTATGCGGGGTCTTGAATGGTGTGCCTGCTTTGTGGAGTAACGTGCCGTAAAACTGTTGACAAGGTTCAATGCGAAAGGTCTGTTGTTCCGCTGTCGTTATTCCTAGTGTAGTGCGTTACGCACATATACGAAAACAGGTATGGAAGACGCACTCCCATACCTGTTCCTTTTTTGCTTTTTATGTTTAGAAACGATAGTTTACACCGATGCCGAAAGCATAGTTGTTGCGTTCAAACTTGTCTTGCCCGAAGAGAGAACCAGCTTCCTTCAACTGCTTGGCAGCGTCAGTTCCTGCCAGTGCGGCAACTGTGGCGCTCAGGTTGTTATAGTCGTTGGTAGTCCGGGTATAGTTGTCGTAAAACGACTTGTAGAATGAAAGGTTGAATTTCAGCCGGTCGTTTACCGGTATACCGAAACCTGTTCCTAGATCCCAGTTGCTGACGTTGTAAGACATATCGCTGATGTATTCGTCGGTGTTGCAAAAATGGGTGCGGTGTCCGCCAATCGAAAACTGCAGGTGTTTGCAGATGTCCCATTCCAATCCGAGCAGATATTCGGTGGTGTTCCCGTCTAATAGATCCTGACGGTCGTTGTACTGTTTTGCCTGTTTGTCGAAAAAGAGGTGGAAACCACCCATCAGACGCAGGTTGTCAAGCAATTCGTATTGCAAACCAACAGTGAACAGTGCCGGCAGGTCTTCTTCAACTTTCTTCCCATCCTCGAACTTTTTCAGTGCACTGAAATTGGCGGCTGACTTGCTGTTCACGGCGTCGTTCTTCAGACGCATACGGGTGTTGAACTCGTATCTGGTCGAAAAATTCCACTTGTTTATCTTGTAGTCTAGTCCGATGATAGGGGCTATTCCCCAACCATATTGGTCGCAGTCTAAAACAACGTCCTCGTCGGTTACTGAACCAACTTTTTGGCTTGCGGCTGCGGCTGTTTTCAGTTTGGCAAAGCCTTCGGCCAATTGTTTCGCATTGTCGCTTTCTCCCAATCCGGCATCTTTTAGCTGGTCTAATTTTTTCTGATAGACTTCTGCCATTTCGTTGTAGGTCGCTGCGATAGCACTGGCTTTTGCCAACTTATTTGAATTGGGGTCCATAAACATAATGTTTTTAACATGGCCCTTATAGCTGGAATTCCCGTATAGGGCTCGGGCTCCAAGGTATACCGACAGATTATCGGTAACTTTTTTGGCTGCACCAAGGGTTATGCCAATGTAGTATTGGCGTCCCTTCATGTACATATCGGCATAGTAGCCGTTTCCAAAAAATCCCTTTTTTGCACCGAATGCGTTTAACAGGGCGACATTGCTCTCAAAAGAACCCAGTCCGTCGGAAAACTCGCATTTGCCGCCACCTCCTGTAACTGCTGTGTTTAATTGGAAACTCCATCCGTTCCAGTTGTAGGCGGCTTGCAACGACGGCACAAGTGGAGCGCTGGCTTCACCCTCAAACGTCTTGGTCATGTTTTTCCCGTTTTTCGCTCCGTATGCGAATGCTGGAAAGGTGGAAACAATATTACGCTGTTGTTGCGCGCTTTGAATGTTAAACGACACATGTAACCCGCTGTCGAGGAACGCCACACCTGCCGGATTTGAATAGACTCCGTCAATCCCAATGGCTCCATCACGAGCCGGATTCCTCAAATACTCTGCACTTTGGTTGGTGTTTGTGTTCAGGCCGCCAGCTATAGCTCCGGTAAGGCCCATCAGCATTGCGGTGCACGTTAGTACGGTTTTTTTCATTGTTCTTTCGTTTATATCCCTTTATCCTTTAATTGGATAGCTCAATAGAGTGTTGTTTATAAATTTTCGCAAAATTAGGTTAAATTATTTTCTTTCCGTTGCTTTTTCTAAGGTTTTATAATTAACATTGTTAATTATATTGTATACTATGTTGGTATACAGTATTTTGTGTTGTTTTATATTATTGTTGTGAATGTTGATATTTAGTGTGCTATTTCATATTTTGGCTTCGGTTGTGCAAATGAAATTTGCATCTTAATTTTCTTTTCCCTATTTTTGTGCCGCAAAAGTTTTTGCGGTAATAGCTCAGTTGGTAGAGCGTTGGCTTCCCAAGCCGAAGGTCGCGGGTTCGAACCCCGTTTGCCGCTCT
>DGTD01000010.1:0-15601 GCA_002396385.1 Bacteroidales bacterium UBA4345 | reverse complement strand
GTCGCGGGTTCGAGTCCCGTTTACCGCTCAAGGTTTCTTGAACCTTTTAACCACTATGTGGAAATTTCTTCAAATAAGTTAAGACACTACATTGCCTTGGTTATTTCTTTTTGTGTTTGTTGTTTTTTGTCTGTTTTTATTCCTTTGTTAGGATGTTATTTGACAAAATTGACAATTAGATAAAACTGATGGCAAAAAAAGTCAGCATTTCTGCTGACTTTTTTGTTCTATAATAGCTATACAATTTTGTTTATATGTATGATGTTGGAGTTTCGTTTTGCAATCTGCCATTTCCCGTCTGTTTTTTTATATTCGTCGTCGTAGAAAATATTCTCTTGTGTGGTTGTCTGTACTCCGTCGCGTGTTTCTACCAGTGTTACCTGACAATAGCACCGGCCTATTGCTTGGTCTCCCTTTATATTCAGCATTTGTTGCCCGTTCATGTGGAATGTCGAATTGAGGGTGTTGAGGAATTTTTGTAGCGTGTTGCCAATTTCTTCGTGTCCTTCTAGTGTCATTTGGACTTCTCCATTGACGTAGGTCTTGTAGACGGCATCGGGGGTAAATAGGCTCTTTAGCGCCTGCCCGTTTTGTGCATCGGCCAGTATGGCGTAACTGTCTACTAGTTGTTTTAGTGCCATCCGGTCTGTTATTTCCTGTATTTTCTGTTCTATTTCCATCTGTTGTATATTTTCTGTTTTATAGGATATTCATCTTTTTTAATGCATCCAGCATTTTGACCCAGTTGTCGAATGGTGGCTTGCCGAACTGGAACCATTTCCCGCAGAATTCTTTCGCTCCGTTTCTACTGCTATCGTCAATAAGGTAGCTGCCTTGGTTAAGATCTTTGTGGTGGCTTAGAACCAGCCTTTTTTCTGCCTTCTTGCCTAAGTATCTTTTCACCCAGCTGACTTTGTCGCACCATGCCCTGTTATTGTCCCAGGGTGCTGTTGAAAGCAGGTAGGTGTTGAAGTGGGTACTTAGAAAGTTGAAGGCTTCAACTGCGCCTTCAACCGGCTCCATTCTCGAGAAGATGTCAGGTACGTCATCGTAATGGTCGCGATATTTTTCGGTTTCCTCGGGGGTGAGCTTGCTCCTTACAGCTCCAGCAAAGTCTACTAGCACGCTGTCCATGTCGAGGTATAAGATGGGGCGGTCGTCTTTTTCAAACAACTCGGCTTCGCTCTTGTCTCCATTACTGATTTTAGGTTCCTGCTCTAACAGGTATTGGGTAGTCTCGTCCCAGTCTCTAACGGGTTTCCTCCCAAATTGTAGCCAAATTCCCTCGAATTGTGCAGCTCCTTTTTGCGCATTACTGTCTACCAGTAGCTGACCTTCGTTCAGGTCCTTTCTGTGGGTCATTATCACGCGTTTGTAGCCATATATGCCCAAATGTCTCTTCACCCATTTTATTTTGTCGCTCCATACTTCCTCGTTGTCCCAAGGCCCGGTTGTGAGGATGTATAAGTCGTAGTGCCTGCTTAGCTTTTTAAAGGCCTCAACTGCACCTGGCATAGGACTTATGCGTCTGTAAAGGCCAGGAGTGTCTTCTATGTGGCCTTTGAAATCTTTTCTTTCTTCTTCCGTTAACGTTTCTTCTGCCGATGCGGTGTCGGCTAGTACTCCGTCTAAGCCGATGTAGGCAATAGGCTTTTGTACATGGTTGATTTGGTCGCTTAACATGTGTAGTAAGGGAACTACATTGTCGGCCCAGTCGTTAGCGGTCAGTATACAAGCCCCGCTGTAGTTGAAGTTGTATTTGAAATGCTGTTTGAAGAAGGTCTCGCTATATAGCATGTAATCGCTTTGACTGGCAAACAGACCGTAAATAAATTGTTCCTCTCCACGGGGTATGTATTTGAATTGCTTCGACATAAATAAGCGGATGTAGGCCTGCTGGTTGGGCGTGAACGCTAGGTCGCGACGGCCCTCTGGCGATGATATGCGCATGTCGCTTATGCAGTGGGGGAGTATGAATTCTGGGTTGATGAGTATGCGGTAGTGGCCGTATAGGGCCTGCACCAGTGTGCCACCTAGCCCTACTCCTATCACGATGTCGGCATTCTCTGCCTTTGCCAGCTGGTTGAGGAAAGCAAGAGCCTCTGGCGGATTGCTTGGTATATCCGGAACAATTATCTCTCCTTCGGGGTACAGCTGTCGTAATATATCAGGCCCGTTTTCATTAAACGAGTCTGCTGGTGCTATTTCTACATAGATTATTCTCATACCTCCTTTGGTTGTTTGCCGAAATGTGTGGCTTCAAATGAAAAAGTTTCACACCTTCAGTCTTCTTAACTTAAAGATATGAAACTTCTGTATATTTGCCAACTGTGTAGTTGGACTTTTCCTGTTAGCTATGCTTTTTGTTCTTTAGAAGCTTCGGCTTTTAACTCCATAAATTTTGTGTCGCCTTTTATTATTGAAGCGGCTATTTTTACTATGTCGCCGGTGTCTTCTAACTTCAGCACTATGTCTAGTTCCTTGTTTTCGCCGGGGGTGACGAGGTGGCTGAATTTGCATTGCTTCAAGTTGCCGATAAACAGATTGCTGCCAGTCTCTTCTTCTGCGCACACCTTTATCATGCCTATATTGCAGACTCCGGGCGATATCGGGTTCCCTGGGAAGTGTCCTCTAAAGATGGGGTGGTTGGGGTTGAGTTCAATATGGTAGACTACCTGCCCTTCTCCGTTCTCTTTCCCTGTAATGGTGAAAAAATCGTCTTTCAGCATGGTCAGTCCTCCTCAAACAACTTTATTTGACATGAAGCGATGGTCTCGGATCCAATTTTTGTCGTTGCCTCCATCAGGGTTACATTCATCACCTGTGCGGTTGCCTCAACTTCTGTGACGAGTTGCTCGCCTATGCGGGGCAAACGCGCAATCTGACATTTTTTTATTTCTCCAATATACCCTAATTTCGGCTTGCTTTCTACTCCGTTGTTTTTTTTATTTTTGACCCCGTTGTAAGCAGCACAGGTTTGGGCTATATGTTCAATGACTCCCATTTCGCGCAATTGCCCGTCTTCGCAGAACACGTTGTCTGCTAAAACGGTTAAGCCCGATTTCCCAGTTGTTTCTGTGGCACCATAGAAGGTGTCGATCATCATTATGGGCTCGCGTTGTGGAATCAGTTGCTTTATCTCTTCGCCTTGTTGCATTTCGTTTGTTATGCAATCTTTGATTCAATGAAGTCGTACAGTTCGCTGAATGTTCCAACTTTGCTCATTTCTGCGCCATTGGTTTTGATACCGAACTCGCCATCGATAAGGGCAACAAGGTCGACAAGGCTGAGACTGTCTAGTTCGAGTGTCTTCTTGATGTTTGCTTCTGGAGTGATGACGCTTTCTTCTACTTCAAATTCTTCTGCGAGCAGGCTGTTGACCTTGCTGATGATTTCTCCTTTAGTCATTTTATGTTGTCTTTTTATTTGTTTTATTAGATTTTATCCCTTAAAGTCACGAACGATAAGGGTAGAGTTCGTACCTCCGAAACCGAATGAGTTGCTTAGGAACGTGTCGAAGTGTTTGCTGACGCGTTGTCCTGGAATATTCAGTTTCGCAGAGTCTTCGTCCGGATTCTCAAAGTTGATGTTGGCGGCAATGAAGTCGTTTTTCATCATGATCATTGAGTATATTACCTCGCTGGCCCCAGCCATCCACATTTCATGCCCGGTCTGGCTTTTTGTGGAAGTTACTTCCGGCTTGTAATCGTCGAAAACAGCGGCAATGGCCTTGGCTTCGTTTTGGTCGCCGACATGGGTCGAGGTTGCATGTGCGTTCACATAGCCAATTTCCTCTTTACGGATGCCTGCCTCACGGATGGCCATCTCTAACGAGCGGCGTGGACCGTCGACATTCGGAACGGAAATGTGGTCGCCATTAGAACTGAAGCCGTAGCCGATAACCTCGGCAAGTATTGGCGCTCCACGCTTGATGGCGCTCTCCAAACTCTCTATAATTACAGTTGCTCCGCCGCCGCTTGGTACTAGGCCGTCACGGTCGCGGTCAAAAGGACGCGATGCTTTAGTAGGCTCGCTCTCGCGGGTCGAGAATGCACTGATTCCGTCAAAACTGCATACACTATATGGGTTGATTTCTTGTGCTCCTCCGCATACTACAATATCCTGAAGCCCCCATTTTATAAGGAGGGAACCCAAGCCGATAGCGTGTGAGCCGCTGGCGCATGCTCCCGATACGGTGAGGTTAATGCCCTTCAGCTTGAAAATGCATGAAAGGTTCATTGTGACGGCTGAATTCATCGATTGGAAAATGCCGCCTGAACCTATTAGGGTGGTATCGCCCTTCTCGCGCATTGTGTCAACACTCTTTACAACCGGTTCCGCACTACTGTCGTTTCCATAAAGTAATCCTACTTCGTGGCTGTCGAGGTAGTCTTGGCCCAAATTGGCGATCTTTAGGGCTTCGGCAGTCGCCATATAGGCGTATTGGGCCTGCTCGGGCATGTATACGCGTTGGTTGCGACTTAAAATCCCTTTCAGGTTTGGAAGGTCTACGTGGCCAGTCAACGCAGAACGGAAGCCCATCGATTTGCGTACTTCGTCGAATATGATGCCTGACTTGCCATCCCAAAGTGATTGCTTAACCTCGTAAAGGTTCTTGCCTAGGCAGGAATAAATTCCTACACCGGTAATCACAACTCTTCTTTCCATCGTATATATTTTATACTATATTTATGCTTTCTCTTATAGGGCGCCGATTCCCTATGCGCCTCATCTCTTATTTGATATTTAAGAACTTTGCTCTGCCTGATTGGTAGTTGTAGCTAGCTCGTCTTTTAGCTATATGGCAGCCATTTGTATAAAATTGCTCCTTTCTATCAAAATTGATGCAAAAATAGAATAAATTTTTGTTATTTTCTGTTTTTAAGTCAAAAAACACTTTAATATGCGTGCCTAATCTCGTTTTTACGTATTTTTGCCTTGCTAATTTGACTTAATTTTTCTTATGTCGCAATCAGATGCTCCTTGTTGGTTCGTGTTGCGTTTCCCTTCGCAAGACTTCCAGAAAGTTGTTTTGTTTCTCAATCAAAACGGCATTAAACAGTTCTCTCCTGTCACATATGTTGAAAATGGAGGGGCCGTCTCTCGCACCCAGGTCTTGCCCGGACATGTATTCGTACAAGGCCCGGCTGACCGGATTGACGAGGCTAAGCGTGAATACGATGGCGGGAAACTCAAATATGTGATGGATGCGGCCTCGGGCCGCCGGCTTCAGCTCGACAACCGGGTGGTTGAAAGTTTCATTAAAGTGGCTGAAAAAATACACGATGGCATCTCTTTCCTAGATCCTCGCCGCGAATTTAATGTGAAACACGGCCCTATGGTGAGGGTAATGGCCAATGGCCCTTTCAAGGGGGTGGAGGGGGAATATCTGCGTATCCGTTCTAATCGTTGCGTCGTTGTACGTCTGGGTGGTCTGATTACGGTTGCGACTGGATTTGTGAAACCTGACGAGGTGGTCGAATTGCCTCTTTAAAGATAGGCATTGCCGTGTAGTGCCGATTTAGTATTGTTATTGTGATGACGGAATTCGAAAAAATGCGAAGTGGCCTGCTTTACCGCTTCGATGATGATGAGGTCCTCGGTAGTGTGAGAAGAGCTAACGCTTTGTGCGCAAAGCTACAAAACCTTACTCTCGATGACGGTATGTGCAGGACGGTGCTGGAAAAACTGATACCTGGTCTGCCAAAATCGTCGTGTGTGAACCCTCCGTTCCATTGTGACCACGGACATGGCATTGTGATTGGTGAAAACGTCTTTATAAACTATAATGCCACGATGCTTGACGGGGGTATGATTGTGATTGGCAACCGGACAAAATTAGGACCTAACTGCCAGTTGGTAACGCCTAACCACCCGACTGATTATCTTGAAAGGAGATTCCCGCAAGAAAAATGCAGTCCCATCACTATCGGAGAAGATTGCTGGCTGGGGGCTGGCGTTATTGTTTGTCCTGGAGTGACTATAGGCGATCGTTCTGTTATTGGCGCTGGTAGTGTGGTGGTTCGTGATGTGCCTGCCGATTCTTTGGCAGTCGGAAATCCGGCCCGCGTTGTCAGACGGTTGTGATATATTGCGGCCTTTAAAGACGAAGATGCGTCGATGAAGAATTTTGGGTCGTCGTTGTGTCGTTAACACATATAGTGATCAGTAAAATACGTTTTCCCTTCAAAAAAAACTTTTAAAAAATCTATTCCAAGGTTTGTAAAGTCCGAAATAATCTCTAACTTTGCAACGCATTACGAAAATGATGCGAATGGCGGGATAGCTCAGTTGGTTAGAGCGTCGGATTCATAACCCGGAGGTCACGAGTTCAATTCTCGTTCCCGCTACTTCTTACATTTAATATGGCGGATTAGTGTAGAGGCCTAGCACGCGACCCTCTCACGGTTGAGACTCGGGTTCGAATCCCGGATCCGCTACTTTAGGGCGAAACATCTGTTTCGCCCTTTTCTTTTCTCCCTTCTGTGTCACATAGTGCCTTTTGAACACTTCATCTCTTCGCCGATTAAAAGTTTTTCTGTAACTTCGCAATTTGTCATTTGAAAGAAGCAATACTATTATGATTACCCAAAAAGTTGACAAGGTTTTGGCCCTACAGGCAAAAGATTTGATAATGAAGGCCAACGATATTGTTATTACTGCTCACGTTTCGCCAGATGGTGATGCTGTTGGCTCTACTTTGGCGATGTGTCACTATTTGAGCGCTATGGGAAAGAAAGCGACTGTGGTGCTGCCTAATGCTTTCCCTGCTTTTTTCAAGTGGATGCCAGGGGCGCGCGAAATTGTTGTCTTCAAAGATAACCGTCGAAACGCGATTAATGCCATAAACCAGGCCGACCTTATAATCTGTCAGGACTTTAACGAGCTCAAGCGACTCGGTGAGGAGGGGATGCCTGCTGTTGTGCGGGATACCAAATGCAAAAAACTGATGATTGACCACCACCTCAATCCTGAACCGTTTGCCGATGTCACTATTTCCTATCCCCAGATGTCATCGGCTTGTGAACTGCTTTACCGTGTCATGCAAATATGGAATGGAGGCCTTTCCGTCGATGTGAATGTTGCTATGTGCATCTATACCGGTATGATGACGGATACCGGCGCCTTTTCTTACAATTCGAACGACCCCGATATATACTATATCATTGCTGAACTTATTAAAGCGGGTATTGATAAGGACGAGATTCACAGAAATGTGTTTAATAATTACACTGCCGATCGCTATCGGATGATGGGATACGCTTTGACAAAAATGGAGATTATTCCTGAATATGGAACGTCTATTATAACGATGTCACGGGCCGAACTCAACAACTTCAATTACAGGAAGGGTGATACTGAGGGCTTTGTAAATATGCCGTTATCGATTAAGGGTGTTTTCTTTTCTGCTTTTTTGAAGGAGGAAGACAACCTTATCAAAGTGTCTTTACGTTCGCAGGGCGATTTCCCTTGTAATATTGTCGCGTCCGAGAATTTCGGTGGGGGCGGTCACTTGAACGCATCGGGTGGTGAGGCCCACGGCGAGCAACTCGAGGATGTTGCCCAGCGCTTGCGCGATGCCTTGCCGCGTTATAAGGAATACTTCGACAAAGAAATGGCTAAACTTGCAGACTGATATGAGGTGCTCTTTTTTTGTGGCTTTCGCTTTCGTTGGTCTCGTTGCTTGTAGCAGTAACGATGCTCCACAGATTCCTGTCAACAAATTGCCTGTTGACCATTCTAAGGAAAACCTCATTGAATATAATAGGCAGTACGTGGAATTTGAAGACGATGAAATAAAACACTATATCGACTCGTTACACCTTAAGATGGATAAAACGTCGGAAGGTATAAGGTATGCTATCGATAACAGGGGGGGCGGACGCTACCCGGTCGACGGCGATGTGGTAAAACTTACCTATTCAGTCGTTTTGCTTGATGGAACTTCTTGTCCCGAGTTGACGAACCGGCAGACTAAGGTCGAGATGGGGAAAGGAAAGTTGCCTATAGGCCTTGAAAAGGCGGTTTCGATGTTGGCGGCTGGCGGAAAGGGCGATTTTATAATACCGGCATTATTGGCCTATGGGGTTTCCGGACGCGAGAACTGTGTTCCTCCATATTCGCCTATACGTTGCTCTGTCTTTTTAAATTCTATTGAAAATAAAGTAATTAAATAATATGATGTCATTGAAATCATTTTTTGTCTCTTTCGTGTGTGTGGCCTCCTTGGCTGTTTCTTTCAGCTCGTGCCGACACCAGAAAACGTATGCGGAGTATCTGGAAGATGAAGAAGATATGATTGATGCTTTTATTGAAAGAAACAAAATCTTTACCGTTAACTTCATGCCAACTCAATCTACCGAATGGT
The DNA here is from genome assembly GCA_002396385.1 of Bacteroidales bacterium UBA4345. Lineage (GTDB taxonomy): Bacteria > Bacteroidota > Bacteroidia > Bacteroidales > Paludibacteraceae > Physcocola. The sequence goes on along the minus strand of DGTD01000010.1, from coordinate 7,233 downwards.
TGACCCCGAATGGTGACCCTGTATATTACAAGTTCAGCGATGGCCTTTATTTCCATCTGATTGAGAAAGGCGACACTACCACGCTGGCTCCTAATGTCGGTAATACGGTCACTTTGCGTTATGTGGGGAGAAATATGGATGGCGTTATTGTTTACGATTGGTCCGAACAGGCTTCTGTCACTCCAACAAGTCTGCGTATCCTGTCAACTCCAACAGCCTCTAATATATATGGCGAGGGTTTCATAAAGGCAGTCCGTTGTCTTTATGCTGGTGGACATTGTACTGCTATTATTCCTTTTAAAATCGGTAACGGCTACAATAGTAATATCTATGGAGGAGTGACTTCCGATTCGGAGGATCGTCGCCCTATGTTTTACGAAATTTGGGTTTCCCGTATTGAATAGGTATGGGTATGCGTGTTACTAAAAATCAGATTAAGTTGGTTCGATCGCTTGCACAGCGGAAGGAACGGAATGCGACAGGACTTTTTGTGGCTGAAGGTGACAAACTCGTTCCTGATTTGTTCTCTTCTTTTTCTTGCCGCCTGCTTTTGGCTACTGCCGGGTTTCTGCAAGAACATCCCGGATTGAATGCCGATGAAGTGGCCGAGGCGACACATTCCGAAATAGAGCGCGCTTCTCTGCTTAATACGCCCCAGCAGGTTATCGCTGTATTCCGTATTCCCAAGGTGGAATTCAATAGAAATGACTTTGTCGGGCATCTGACTTTGGCTCTCGATCGTGTACAAGATCCGGGAAATTTGGGCACAATTGTTCGTATTGCCGATTGGTTTGGCGTAAAATGCATTGTATGCAGTAACGATACGGTCGATGTGTATAACCCGAAAACCGTTCAGGCGACCATGGGTGCTTTGGCCCGTGTGAGGGTCTGTTATACCAACCTCACTGATTTTTTCAAAGGCATGCCTGAGGGGTATCCGGTTTACGGAACATTTCTCGAAGGCGATAATATCTATAAGACCGAACTGCCGCAAGAGGCTGTGGTTGTTATGGGAAATGAAGGGAATGGTATTTCGGCTGAAGTGGAAAAATGGGTCAACCGAAAATTGTTTATACCCAGTTTCCCGCCCGGACAGCCTACTTCTGAGTCGCTGAATGTGGCTGTTGCCACTGCCGTTACTTGTGCTGAATTCCGGAGAAGGACTTACTGATTATAGGAGAATATGATATGAAGAACGATTTTTCTGAAATGGAGGATGACCTTAAGGCTGCCATTGATGTGCTGAAGAAGGGTGGCGTTATTCTCTATCCGACCGACACAATTTGGGGAATTGGGTGTGATGCCACCAATGAAGATGCTGTCAGACGTGTTTACGACATAAAGCAGCGTGACGATTCGAAGGCCTTGATTACTCTTACCGATAATCCGACCCTTATTTCGCGTCTTGCTGATATGCCCGATGTGGCTTACGATGTTATTGAAGCATGCGCCGAAGACCAGCCAATGACTATTATTTATGATGGCGGGCGTAATTTGGCCAAGAACCTTTTAGCTGAGGATGGTAGCATTGGCATACGTGTCACTTCCGAAAAATTCTCGGCTGAGTTGTGCCGACGCTTTAAGCGGCCAATCGTATCTACTTCGGCTAATATTTCAGGACAACCCAGCCCGAAATCGTTTTCCGAAATAACTGAGGAGGTGAAGTCTAAGATGGATTATATTGTGAAGTATCGTCAGACTGATAATACACCCCATAAACCGTCGAAAATTATAAAGTTGAAAGCCAATGGTGCTGTGACTATTATTCGTGGCTAGTCGGCATATAGGTAAAAGTCTCTGACCAGTGATTTGAATTGTGGGGTCATCTTGTTATCTGCTCCTTCAGCTAAGACCAGTGTGTCTTCTGTAGGTGAGTTTGGCTTGATTCTCCCTACTTCCAACAACATACGTTTGGCCTTTTTCCCGGCTTTTGTTAAAACCGTGGTCGACCGTTGTAGGTAGAGCCCGCAGGCTGTTGCCTCACCTATTAGGCGCTTCGCTTCCTCGCAGGGTAATACTACTGCCAAACGCCCTTTGGAAGAGAGGTGTTTTTTTGCGAAATGCACAAGTTCCTCTATACTGAGGCCATCGTTGTGGCGGGCTGCACTGCGTTTTTCATCGGGCGCTTTTAACGCATTGGTGAAGTAGGGCGGATTACTGACTATTAGGTCTATTGCTTCTTGGGGCTTGTATTCCTGCATGCGCGCGTGTTCTATTTTTATCTGTGCACGCCAGCGGCATTCCGAGGCATTTTCCTGGGCCTGAGTGGCGGCTTCCCCGTCAATCTCGATGCCTGTAATTGTTGTTTCCGATGAACTGCGTTGTGCTACCATTATTGCAATAAGTCCTGTGCCGCAACCAACGTCGAGTACTGTCTTTACTCCTGAAACGTTGCACCAACTGCCAATTAATACTCCGTCGGTGCCCACTTTCATGGCACATCGGTCTTGTGCTATGTAGAATTGTTTGAAACGGAATCCTGACATCGTGTTCTTTTTTACAAATGTATCGTTTTTTTTGTCACGAATGAATTTGCATCAGTAATTCCTTAATTATAATTTTGCCCAATCAACTTTAAAATAGAAATGAATTTTAAACATCTGAACTTTTCCGCTGTTCTTCTTGTTGCAGTGTTGGCGGGGTGCAACGGGCAACCTTCCGCAAAAGAAAATGCTGGTGCCGATTCTTCTTCCGCTCCGGTTTTAGAAGATAATACTCCTGCCCCCGATAGTGCCAAAGTTGTGGCTTTGCTTACCGAACTTTACAACGACTATGTGTTCGGCCGAAAAGAGTTTGATAGGTCCGCTGCTGACTATTTCTGTACGAAGAAGATGGCTGATGAACTTCAAACTGCTTACGAGTACGAGGGTGGCGGTTATGCTGTCTGGAAGTTCAGAACCCCTGCTCAAGACGGCGCACAGGGCGATGGGCTGAAATACGTTTCAAAAAAAGCGCCCAATGTCTACACTGCCGGTATTGTTGATAACGGTGTGAAGGCTTCTGCCGATTTTTATTTCGCTTGTCAGAATGGAGATTTTAAAATTGACTCTGTGACTGTTTCTTGCGACCAGTAAAACAGTAAGAGCAGAGTTGTTTCCTAAAAACAGGAGGATTACATTCTGGAGTTTGTTATAAAAAGATTTTTAGATAATGGAAAACGCCCGTGGATGCAGTCGCGGGCGTTTTTTTGTTTTTTTATTCCGACAATTCGTAGCTTACAAAAGCGAAGCGTTTGCTGTCGGGTGCCCACGAGTTGACGTTTATGGTTCCTTGTCCGCCAAACAATTCAACTATTGTTGTTGGTGTGCCGCCTTCTGCTGGCAGCATCCTTAAAACCACGCTCTTGTTCGGCAGGTGCTCGTCAGGTCTCAAGTCATCTTTGTGGTAGGCAATATATACCACCGAATTTCCATCAGGAGACACATGTGCAAACCACGAGTTTAAATCTTCGTCAAATGTCATTTGGGTCTTGCCGCTTCCGTCGGCTTTCATGCGCCATATCTGCATCAAGCCGGTTTTTACCCAGTTGAACCAGATGTACTTGCCGTCCGGGCTGTATTCCGGACCGTCGCTTAGCCCGTCTTCGCTTTTTGTGTGGGCTGTTTCAATGCCGCTTGCCAAGTCTAGTGTATGTACCACATGGGCGTTCCCACGAAAGGCGCAATAAGCCATGTGTCTCATGTCTGGGCTCCATCCGTGCAGGTAGCTTGGCCCGATAGGGGTTATTTCGGTAGCTTCACCTCCTTCAAAAGGAAGTGTATATATTCGCGAATTGTTGTCGGAAGCAGAGTGGTGGCTCACTGCGATTAGTTTGCCGTCGCTTGAAATCACATGGTCGTTGTTACAGCGTGTGGCAATGCCCGAATAGATTTCTTCGGGTTCTCCGCTTCCATCGTGTGGAAGCTTGTATAAGCGCCCGTTGCTGTTAAATACAAACCATTTCCCGTCGGGTGTCCAGTTTGGAGCCTCAATGAGGTAAGGAAATGTTTTGATGACCGTACGGCTCTTGCTCTCGACGTCGAAAACTTCGAGTTTGCTGATTGTTTTTGTCATAAAAGTGTCTTTTTTTGTGTAAAGCATCGTCAATTTTGGCAAAGATAACCCTCTTTTCTCAAAGTGTATTTATTTCATTGCTATATTTGCAGTGATATTTGGAAACATTAAAATAGGGTATGAGAAATAAGAAACTCCTAATCTCCTTCTTTTGGCAGCATTTTTGGCTGTTGGTCTCTTTGTTCATAATGACGTTGGGCATAGCTTCGCTTGTTCGCTCTGGTCTTGGTTCAAGTGTCATTGCCGTGTTGCCGTATGTGTTCGAAAGGGCAGGCGACGCAGGTTGTGTGCCCCATTTGTCCGTTGGTTGGTATACCTATTTGATGAATGTGTTGCTGGTGGTTGGACAAATCGTTGTTTTGCGCCGTAAGTTCGAGATGGTGCAATTCTTCCAGTTGCTCATCGGTTTTGTATTTGGTATGTTGCTCGACCTGAATTTGTACATTACCCAACTGTATGAACCGGCAACTTTGTGGCAGCAGGTTTGTGAAATGGTCCTGGGATGCTTGATTTTGGGGCTTGGCATCGCACTAAAAAACCGTTGCGCTTCTGTGACAATGCCGGGCGAAGGTTTCCCTGCAGCTGTCAGCCGTTTTTCGGGTATACGTTACAGAATTGTGAAGATTGCTTTCGACTGGATCGTCGTGATTTTAGGCGTTGCCGCATGCTTCATTTTCCTAGGGTCGTGGAAGTGGTTTATTGTAGGCCCTGGCACTTTGTTCGAAATGTTGACTGTCGGTTTGATTGTTCGTTTCTTAAACCGACGTTTAGGCTGGTTCGGGAAAGTCTTGGCATACCAGCCGGGTTTTCGTCGATACATCTATGGACTTGCACGTTACATAAATGGTACGGGTAAATAAAATGAACTGATAAGAAGAAGGGTGTGACCGTTTAATTAAGGCCACACCCTTCCTTTTTCTTTATACCGCCCCTATTTTACCAATTGTTGCAGTTCGTTTAGCAGGTTTTCAACTTTGGCTTTCTGCTCGTCGTTGACTTTTCCAGAAGCCGCTTGCTCTTTTAGTTTTGCAACAACCTGCTTGCCTTCGTATTGGAGCTCGTTGATTTTAACACTGGCATCCATATCGCCTGATTTAGCTTTGGCAATATAGTCTTTTTCTACTGTGATGATGCTGTCGAGTCTGTTGATGTTTGCATCTACTTCCGGGTCGTTGGAGGCTGTATTGTTGCCAACACCCGAACAACTTGCCAACACCGTTGTTAGAAGTGCGGTATAGGCAACTCTTTTTACGATTTTTACCATCTTTAATATAGTTTTATTGTATTAAGTCGTTGTTGATAGGTAGATATTCGTCTACATCGATGTCGTTTTTGCAGTATTCGGTTATGATGTCGATAGCAGACTGTATGTCGTGTTTCGATACAATTTCGTTTGGGGTGTGCATATATCGGCAAGGTATCGATACTAAAGCAGTCAGAACCCCTTCGTGTACCAGCTGTATAGTTCTTGCATCGGTGGAGGTGGCACGTGGAATAGCCTCGCTTTGGAAGGCTATGTTGTTTTCTGTTGCTGTTTCTTTCAGACTTTTGCAAAGTTTCCAATTGATGTTTGGTCCCATAGCAATTACGGCTCCTTTGTTGATTTTAAAGTCTCCGAATTTTTCGGCGGTTACTCCTGGGTAGTCGGTTGCGTGGGTCACGTCTATGGCTATTCCCAATTTTGGATGGATGCTTTGCGCTGCGGTTTGTGCTCCCCGTGTCCCTATTTCTTCTTGCACCGACGCTACAAAATAAAGGTCAAGGTCTGTGTCGGCTTTCTGCTCGAATAACTGTTGAGCGACTCCTGCCACTACTACAAGACCACACTTGTCGTCGAGCGATTTTGAGGCGGTCAGTCCGTTATTCAATTCTATCGCTGGCGTGTGGAAGGTGACGGGTGAGCCCACCTCAACGCTCTCTTCTGCCTGTTGCTTGTCTTCTGCACTGATGTCTATCCATAAGTCTTCAATTTTTGATGGCTTTTCGCGCTCTGTTGCGGTGAGAAGGTGGATAGGCTTTTTTCCAATGATTCCCGGAATGGGACCTTTGGGGCCGTGTACGGTGACTTGTATGCCGGGAAGTATGTTCGGATCAACGCCTCCCAATGGTTTGAAATATAAAAAACCATTTTTGTCAATGTGCGTTACCATCAATCCTATTTCATCGGCATGGGCCTCTATCATAAGGCTTTTTTCCGGATTCCCTATTTTGTGCGCTATCACGTTCCCCATCGCGTCTGATGTCACTTCGTCGACATAGGGAAATATGAATTCGCGGAATGTTCGCATCAACTTGCCTTCATAGCCTGAAGGACTGGGGGTGTCCAGCAACTCGGAAAAGAGTGCTTCTAGTTTGTCGTTCATATTAAGTTCTATAAATTTATTTTTTCTTTCTGCTAGCTCCTTTTTATGCTCTTCCGAATGGCAATATTGGCTGCTATCGCAAGAAGGCCAATTACTAGTGCGGATAAACATATCCAGGGAGATTCGTTGGTGTATGTGTATTTTATGACAATGCCCCAGATTAATATCTGTATATAGAGCAGAGGGTCAAATATGTTGCAGATAATGGCAATCGCAATGAATGCGTACCATTCAAATTGCATAGTGCTTGCTTCTGCTGGTGTGAATGGACCATATATAAAACTTGCAAAAAACGTGTATAAAAGTAGGTATATGGCTATTTGAAGTAGAAGGGCAAACAGCCCTGTGAGTGTCTTCTTATTGTTCATTGGAATACTTTTTATACAAATATATCTATTTTTACTGAGTTCATCAGCCTGAATTTGTCTTGAAACTGATCGAGAACCATGGTTTTGTTGTCATCTGTTTCTGTTGCGGGACCTTTTTGTCCTTGATTTTTTTTGCGAAATCATAAATTTCTCTTCTGGTATGGTTGTTTGGAAAGATGTGCACTTTTGGACGCTTTATGAGAAAATTGTTATATGTGAAAGGTGAAAAAAACGGGAATGTGGTGCGAAATATTGATGCAAATCAAGATTTTTTTTAGATTTTATAGGCGCTGATAATCAACGATTATTAAAATTTCTTGAAAATATTCCCTGGAATAGTTTGCCAGTTCGGGAAAATCGCCTAATTTTGCATCCGCAATCGGGGTTAAGCCCGGTGCCCCTTGGGAACAGCGGTTTCGAGGGACTCACGAGAAGAGAGATCTTTGAGG
>DGTD01000034.1 GCA_002396385.1 Bacteroidales bacterium UBA4345 | reverse complement strand
GCTCTACCAACTGAGCTATGGTACCCTATTGTTTTGCGATGCAAAGTTAGGAAATTTCTTTTGAAAGACAAAATAAAGAGCGGAAAAACTTTCCTCGCTGGCATCTTTTTGCTTTTTGTGTTGCTAATCAACCTTGTCTTGCCTGCTTTTTATGTAAAAACACTAACTTTGCCGTTATAGAAAACGAACAAAGAAATGGGTGTAGAGATTGAACGCAAGTTCTTACTGAAAAACGACAATTGGCGCAAACTTGCGCCTAAAGGTGTGCGTATGGCGCAATGGTACCTTAATGAGGCGGGCAACACCGTTAGGGTGCGCATTGCCGATCAAAAAGCCTTCCTTACAATCAAGAGTAAGACTGTGGGTATTTCGCGTATGGAGTTTGAATATGAAATTCCGCTTGATGATGCCGAACAGTTGAAAAAACTGTCGCAAACGCCTATTGTAGACAAATACCGCTATAAGATCCCTTTCTGCGGGCATATTTGGGAAGTGGACGAGTTCTTGGGGCTTAACGAAGGTCTCGTGACTGCCGAAGTGGAAATGAAGGATGAAAACGAATTGGTTGAAATACCAGATTGGATTGGTGACGATATCTCTGATCAGAAACGCTACCGGAATTCCAATCTTGCCAAACATCCGTTTACAATGTGGAAACTGGATGAAGACCTTTTTTGAAATAAATATTTTAGTTTGATTGTTATAAAAGGAAAGGGGCTGACACCGTTTTGTGTCAGCCCCTTCTGTTTTCCTTGTATGGAGTATATTAAGCCATACCCGAGTTTCCGAAGTTGATAGGGGTGCCAGGTGTATTGTTCCCGGAATTGTCGGTAATGACACCGTTGTTGGCCTCGTAGATGTTTATCTGGCGTTGTAAAACCTCTTTCAGCCTCTTGGCTTGGCTTGGTGTCATAATGATGCGTGATTTTACCTTTGCTTTCGGCAGATTGGGTAAAATACGTACAAAATCGAGAACAAATTCGCTTGGCGAATGGGTTACAATCGACATATTGATGTATTCGCCTTCCGCCACCTCGGGACTGAGTTCGATCTGCAACTCGTTCTTTTTCTGTTCTGGCTCTTTCTCTTCCATAAGCGCTATTTTTTCCCCGATTTCTTTTTAGCCTCGGCTTCAGGGCGTTTAATGAGTTCCTCTTCGAGAATCATCCCCAAAGTAGGCATATCGATTTTCTTGGCAATGATTTTGCCTGTTTTGCTTTCGATGAGGTAGATACCCGGAGTGACACTGGCGTCGTAGAATTCCCAGAAATAGCTTTCGCGGTCAGGATCCCAAACGTTTACCCAGTCTTGCAACTTGTGTTTTTCAACAAACTCCTGCCACTCTTTCTTGTCGGTCTGAGTGTAAACGCAGAATACTTCGAATCCGAGTTTGTGGTATTTCGAATAAACCGAGTCGTGAAGCACCGGAGTCGTTTTACGGCAGTGGCCGCAGGTAGGCTCGAAGAAGTAGGCCAACACGAATTTGTTCTTTCCCGGATTCTTGGTAAGGTCGCTCAGTTTAGTAGGAACACCGTTAGCATCTTGCATGCGCAGGTCACGTGCCTCCATGCCCACCAGGTTGTAACGTACCTTTTTCACTTCCTTTCTCAAGTCTTCAACCCAAGCCGAATCGGCCCAAGTCGCTTGCCTAGGCTTTCCCAGGTAGTATTTCTGTGCCAGTTTGCACCAAAGGGCGTCCATGCCCATCTGGTTGCTGGTCAAACCATAGTTGATCATCTTGCTGCACATGGTCTGGAAAGTCTCCTTGTTATAGCGGCTCTTCTCAATGAGGACGACGGCTGCTTCGTAAAGCGTGTCGGGGTGCTGGAGCAGGTAATTTTTCATGTACGAGTCAACGTTGCTAGGGAAATATGGGCAACGGAGGAAACGAGGGTCGCTGAGGTTGATGTTGTCGAAGTAGTGGTGCTTCTTATACATGTAGCGGGCCAGTGCGCGGGCAGAGTCTGGCACTTCCTTCATCTCAGGCACCTCGACAGGAATGGTTCCTTTAATGAAAGCTTCCAGCCATAGGCCCTTGTTGTCGTCCATCAGTTTTTTCTGGAAGGCCTCAACTTCTTCAGCAAGTTTGTCTTGCCCGTTAGCGTACTTGACAGAATCGATTTTCTTGTCTTTGTACTGCTGGCTCAACTCCTTCGACTTTTCGCGCTGGTTTCCCATAAAGTTGATGAGGTTTTGGAAACCGACACTTTCTTTCGCGCCACTAACAACAACCTTGTCAAGCTTGGTAGTGTCTATTTTCAGGTCGATGTCCTGGTCGGCGCCCACAAGAATGTCGAAGAACTTGTTCGCATCGAAATAAACAATATAGACACCTTGGTCGAGAGCTGTTTTTTTAGAAAAATGGCCAACACCCTTGTTGTTCAAGGTTGTGGTATCTTTCGAGTATGTCTTTCCATTAAAGTAGAAAGCCAAGTAGACTTTCTGATTAGCCATGCTAGAGTTAGTGACGTTCAGCTTGATGTCGTAACCTTTGCCGTCGGCGGCGAATGCGCTCAATGTGGCAATCGCCATTAAAAAGCAAGCGAAAATCCTTTTCATTGTCATGTGAATTTTTCTTTTTCTTAATTGTAGAATAATTGACCAACAAAAATAGGCATTATTTTGTTATTGCCGTATAATTTGCTTGGTTTTGTTTCTTAGCCATCCCAATTCTTCTGCGTTAAGCAGCCCCGTTCCCGATAACAGCTCGTAAGTTGTTTCGTGGTAGACGTTCAACCAGTTCAACTCTTCATCGGTCAGCATCGATGCGTCGATAGCGCTAGCGTCGTACGGGAAGAAGGACATGGTCTCTAATTCAAAAAACTTGCCAAAGTTGTTGATGTAACAATCTTTAACACGCACCATATTCTCCAGTCTGATGCCATATTGGTCTTCAATGTAGAGACCTGGTTCATTGGAGATGAACATTCCCGGCAGAAGGGGAATGTTGTTGCTCCGTGTGCTGATGCGGTGCGGTCCTTCATGGACGCACAAAAAGTGTCCGATTCCGTGTCCGGTTCCGTGCCCGTAGTTTTTACCATCTTTCCATAAGAATTGTCGTGCAAGGGAGTCGAGTTGTGCACCGGTGGTCGATTCGGGGAATGGGGTGGTGGCCAGCGCGATGTGCCCTTTCAGTACGAGGGTGTAGTCGTGGCGTTGTTGTTCGGAGGCGTTCCCGCCAAGGCAGACAGTACGTGTAATGTCGGTGGTTCCGTTCAGATAGTTCCCGCCAGAATCGACTAGCAGAAAGTTTCCCTTTTCGAGTGCTGCGTCGGTTTCGGGTGTAACGCTGTAGTGGACAATGGCCCCGTGTTGAGCAAAAGCGGAAATGGTATTGAAACTCAAACTGAAAAAGTCTTTTTGCTGAGACCTGCATAAATCGAGGTGGTTGGCAAAAGACAGTTCGGAAACAAGCTCGCTCTTTTCCAACTGTTTGTCGAGCCAGCAGAAAGCCTGTGTCATAGCAACACCGTCAGCCAGTTGGGCTTGTCTTAGTCCGTTAATCTGAGTGTCGTTTTTTACGGCCTTCAGTTGCATGGTCGGAGTCGTGCCGGCCATACGGCTTGTACAGAGAAGCCAGTCGACAAAAGCGTTGGTGTGTTCCAAGTCGTAACACCATTTTTGCTTGCTGGCGTTAATGTCGTAAATGAGCGAATCGTAGTCTTTCAGGTCGACATTGCATTCTGCAAGATGGTCGATGATGGCAGGGTCGGAAGTCAGACATCGTCCGATTTCGTTGTTGTTCGCATAGAGGAAAGCCTTGCCGTTGTTCGCAAAGATGGCGAGGTAGGCGTAGAAAACCGGATTGTAGGCGATGTCGCTACCCCGAAGGTTGAGAATCCAGGCGATTTCGTCGAGTCCGGAAACAAGGCAGGCTGTAGCCCCTTTGCTTTTAGTGTAAGTCCTTATTTTCGCCAGCTTCTCAGCCGCAGTCTCGCCCGCGTATTTGAACTCGTGAACGAAAATCGGCTTATTGGGTAAGGCGGGACGGTTGGACCAAACCGAGTAGATATCGCTGTTGTGGTATAACTCGATGTTGCCCGACTTCAGTTTGCTTTCAAGATCGGCGTATGCTTTGACGGAAAAAAGTTGGGCATCGGTTGCCACTTTGCTGTTCCGTTCCAGCTTCTCGCATAAAACAGTCGCGATGTCGGGCGTATTGGTAACCCCTTCTTTGTAAAGTTCTATGCCTGTACCTTCCAGTTGTTGTGCGGCTTGTAGGTGGTAGCGAGAGTCGGTCCATAGCCCAGCCCAGTCCAGCCCCACAACCAGTGTGCCTGCACTTCCGGTAAAACCGCTCAACCATTCCCTGAATTTCCAGTGGTCGGCGATGTATTCGCTCAAGTGAGGGTCGCCCGTGTTAATGATGGCGGCAGCCATGCCCTGTTCTGCGAGTAGACTTCTGAGGGCGTTGAGCCGTAGCCTGGTAATTGTTGTATCTGACATTCTGAAACTGATGTGGTTATTTGCCTATAGGCAATTGGTTGTTGTTGCCGATAAGGGTGGCAATGGCTTTCAACTCGCTTTTAGAGAACGCCTTTATACCCATTTGCTGCTGGTGCCTTTTCAGATTGTGCAGGTCGGTTCCCACGTAGGTGTACATGCCTTTTTCTAAAAGGTTTTTCCCCTTCTTTTTGGCGTGTTCGCCGTAGAGCCCGACAATGGAAAGCAGATTGAGTTGCAACTGCACGTTCTTCGCCACCAACTCTTCGTAGTCGGCGGTGTGCATATAGAAATATCTTTCGGGGTGTGCCAGCATAATGTCGTAGCCGCGGTCTTGCAGCTCGAAGATAATCTGGCTCATGTTGATAGGAGGGTTTTGTGCGGTAGTCTCCACCAACAGGGTGTCGCCAGAAGCGCAGAGGAAATCTTCCTTTTTGTCTAATAGCATCTCGAAGCCGTTGTCGATCATGTATTCGGCGCCCAAAGCCAATTGGATGCCACCCTTGTAAAGTTTGGTCAGTTCGTCGAAACGTTGTAAAAGGTGGTCGCGGTTGTTCTCGTGCAATTCTTCTGCGACATGAGGCGTGAAGAATACGCGCTTGACCCCGTGTTCTTCGTAAAAGTCGAGAATGTGTAGTGCGCTTTCCATTTTTTGCACACCATCGTCAACGCCGGGCAGTATATGGCAGTGAACATCGGTAAAGCCGTTGAGCAGTTCGCTCTGTAGAAATGATTTTTTGAAAAAACCGAACATGGTCTGTCTCTTTTAGTTTAATTCTTTGTAAAACCATATGCGAGCAGTGCTTTCCATAGAGCACCACATAGTGATACAAAAGTATTTTTTTATTATCGCTTTTGCAAACACTGCCCTTCTTTTTTGTTTTGGGCCTGCATGGCAGAGGCTAAAATTAAAAGAATTTTAAATGTGAGAAAATGCCGGTATATAAATTTCTTTGTTGATGTTTTATTTTATACTTTTGCAACGGTTAAAAGTGGGTCGTTGTGAATGCCCCCCCATTCCTCTATGACTATATGTGAGTCTAAGGTTATGGAGTGTGGTTGGGTGTTACAGACCTTTGCATGGTTTTCAAAAAGAATCAGATAACACGGTAAATATGTTATGGACTTTATAGTGTCTTTATTTACGGGAACGGGAATGGGCTCGGTTTTAGTTTACCTATGTATAACTGCCTTTGTGGGAGTGGCATTGGGTAAGTTAGGCTTTAAGGGCCTGAAACTGGGCATAGCGGGTGTCTTGTTTGTAGGACTGTTGCTTGGACATATGAAAGGGGCGGAAATGCCTCTCGACCGAACTGTTTTGAAATTTGTGCAAGAGTTCGGCCTTATCTTGTTTGTTTACTGTATAGGGATAGAAGTCGGTCCCCGTTTTTTCTCCACTTTCAAGAATGAGGGTGTAAAGATGAACATTATGGCCTGTTCGGTAGTCGTTATGGGTCTTGGAATAGCGTTCGCCATAAAGTTTTTTGCAGGAGACGAGATCTCATCGTCGCAAATAACCGGCTTAATGTGCGGTGCTGTAACCAATACCCCTAGTTTGGGCGCTGCGCAGGCGGCGTTGGGCGACGTGGCAAACAGTATTGCCGACCCCCAACAGCAACAAGTGCTGAAAGACAGTATCGGCGACTCGGCAAACGCCTACGCGGTCGCTTACCCGTTTGGCGTAATCGGTTTGATTTCTGCTATTTTGTTGGTACGCTTCCTCTTTAAAATAAACATACAGAAAGAGGCGGAAGACTATGCGCATGAAATGGAGGGCGATGCCAACAAGTTGGAGAGTGTGCAGGTGACTGTTACCAATCAGAATCTTTTCGGCTCGAAAATATCGTTTATAAAGAAGTTTATCGACTCGGAACTCGCAATATCGCGCATATTCCGTAATAACACCTTCTTTGTACCAAACGACGATGACGAGATTATGGACGGAGACGTTATATATGGTGTGTCGTCGAGTGAACATATAGAGACGTTGCAGGCACAAATCGGTAAGGTGGAAATCGGCGAAAAACGTTCGGTTGACGGCGATTTAGCTATGATAGACGTGCTGGTGACAAATAGGAAAATCGCTGGAAAAACCATTAAGCAGGTGGGCATTTATCGCCGTTACGAAGCGCAGGTGACCCGCATCTTTCACGATGGCCGGGAATTATTGCCAAAGCTTACTTCGACTTTTGAGTTGGGAGATACCGTAAGAATTGTGGGAAAGAAAGCACTTTTACCTGACGTGCAGAAGGAAATAGGCAACTCGGTGAGAGAATTGTCCCGTCCGAATGCAATACCTATCTTTTTGGGTATATTTCTTGGAGTCTTGCTCGGCAGTATCCCTATAGCGCTGCCCGGGTTGCCGGTGCCGGCCAAATTAGGCTTGGCAGGAGGCCCGCTTATTGTAGCCATATTGCTGGGCTATAAGGGCCGTATAGGGAAGATAGATTTCTATATGACTGCAGGAGCGAACTTCATTTTGCGAGAAATCGGCATCATCCTGTTCTTTGCATGCGTAGGCTTATCGGCGGGAGCCGGATTCGTGAAGGCTGTATCGGCAGGCGGTTGGCTCTGGTTGCTGTATGGAGCGGCCATTACGTTCGTGCCAACGATGATTGTGGCGGTTGCCGCACGATTGATGAAGATGAATTATCTAAAGATAAGCGGCATGCTTGCCGGCTCAATGACCGACCCGTCGGTTCTTGATTATGCGAATTCGTTAGCACCGGTTCAGGCACAAAGCACTTCTTACGCTACGGTATACCCGTTGACTATGTTCCTCCGCATATTGGTGGCGCAGATACTGGTCTTGGCGACGTTGTAAAAAATAAAAACTAAATATCATAAAAAACAAAATGGCTAACAAAAAGTTGATTTCCATCCTTTTGTGCGTAATGATGTCACTAGTGGCGTTGTTAGTGCCAGCAGAAGTGTATGGCATTGATGGCTTGACTGTAGTAGAGCAGCGCGTCATCGCTATCTTTATTCTAGCAGCATTGCTGTGGATAACAGAACCAATTCCGATTTGGACAACATCTGTGTTCGTGATGGTGCTGATGTTGTTGACGGTCTCATCGAGCAGTTTTGCTCCATTTATAAGTGCCGACAGCTATGCGCTTGCAGCAGAAGATGTTGCGGATGGAAAACCTTTGTTGGGTAACCTGATAAAATATAAGGATATAATGGCCGCCTTTGCCGACCCTATTATCATGTTGTTCATGGGAGGCTTTGTATTGGCTATTTCAGCTGGAAAGATAGGCCTAGATGGGCAGCTCGCAAAAGTGCTGCTTGCCCCATTCGGTACAGATCCGAAGATTGTGCTGCTCGGCTTTTTGTTGGTGACCGGTATATTCTCTATGTTTATGAGTAACACTGCGACAGCCGCAATGATGCTGGCTATTATGAATCCGGTGTTCAAGTCGATGCGTGGAGAAGACGGATCTATTGACCGTGGCGTGGTTGGCTTGGCTATGGCTATACCTATTGGTGCAAACATCGGTGGTATGGGCACCCCTATAGGTACCCCTCCGAATGCTGTAGCGATGAAGTATTTGAACGATGCTGACTACTTGAATTTGGGAGTGGGCTTCGGAACGTGGATGTTGGTAATGATTCCTATAGTATTAATCATATTTGCGTTCGCTTGGTTCCTCCTTACCAAAATGTATCCGTTCTCAATGAAGGAGATAAAACTGAAAATTGATAACGATGCGTTCTCTAATGCGCCTGCGCGCGACAAGAAGATTATCTGCATTACTTTTGCTGTGACTATTTTGTTGTGGGTGACAGACCGTCTGACGGGTATAAATGCCAATATCGTCGCTTTGATTCCGTTTGCAGTACTGTCGGTTACTGGCATTTTTACAAAGAAAGACTTATCGTTGATAGACTGGGATGTTCTTTGGCTGGTTGCCGGAGGTTTTGCACTTGGTATAGGTCTGGAAAAGACGGGTTTGGCAAAGCATATGGTAGAGTCTATTCCATTCGGCGAATGGTCGCCAATTGTGGTGATGGTAGGCTCTGGCTTGCTCTGTTTGCTGATGTCGACGTTCATGAGTAATTCTGCCTCGGCAGCCCTTTTGCTCCCTATTATGTATACAGTGGGCCAGGGTATGGATCTTGGCGCGTTCGGTGGTGTCTGCACTATGCTTTTGGGTGTTGCGCTTTCGGCATCATTGGCAATGGCTTTGCCAATCAGTACACCGCCAAATGCTTTGGCGTATTCAACCGGGAATATCAAACAAAAGGATATGGCCACAGTGGGAATCATTGTGGGTATGTTCGGTTTCGTGTTGGCATTTGTCGTTCTTATAGGTATTGTTGGCTCTATGCACATATTCGGGTAATTGAACGGAAATCAGATAAAAAGGTGGGCTTTAAAGTCCACCTTTTTTTTTGTTTGATGCATTTTCGATGCAGTTTATTTTGAAAAAATCAAAAAAAACGGACTATAGTTTGTTATTTGTTGGAAAAGCGTCTAAATTTGCTACACCAAAACTCAAGACAGTTATGAGATTTAATGTATTTGCATATTTCTTTTATTACTACTTTTACTTTAACCGGTAAGAGCGGGTTTTGGTGTTGAAAAATGAAAATTATAAGATATTGAATCCCGCTCAAACTAAGAGCGGGATTTTTTATTTTAAGTTTAAGACAGATAGAAAGATTGTAGAAAGAACAGAAAACATGAGACGAAAAGTTGCAATACAGGGAGTGGCCGGTTGCTTCCACGATATAGCGGCTCGAGAGTACTTCCAAGGTGACGAAGTTGAAACTATACCTTGCAATACCTTCAAGAAATTGTTCGAGACTGTAAAGTCCGATTCTTCCATCTTGGGCATATGTGCAATTGAGAACACCATAGCGGGTAGCCTCTTGGAGAACCATCACCTGTTGAACGATTCGGGTTTGAAAATTGTAGGGGAGCACCGTCTTCGCATTAAGCAGAATTTGGTGGCATTGCCTGGCCAGAAAGTGGAAGATTTAACTGCTGTTTACTCCCATCCCATTGCGCTGATGCAGTGCAAGGAGTATTTGAACGAACACCCTAATCTTGTTGCAATTCAGGCAGAAGATACAGCCTTGAGTGCAAAAGAGATAGCCGAGATGGGAACAGAAGGCCGGGGCCGGGCTGCAATATGTGGCGAACTTGCCGCTGAGATTTATGGCTTAGAGTTGGTAGCCAAAGGCATAGAGACCAACAAACGTAACTTTACCCGTTTCTTGGTGTTTTGCGATCCGTGGCTGGTAGAAGATATGACTATGGGCAAACGTATAAACAAGGCCTCGCTAGAGTTTACCCTGCCGCATGAAGAGGGAAGCCTGGCGAAAACATTGTCGATACTTTCCTATTACGGGCTTAATCTGTCGAAAATTCAGTCGCTTCCGATTATAGGGCGTGAGTGGGAGTACCAGTTTTATGTGGACTTGTGTTTTTCCGACTATCTCCGTTTCAAACAGGGCATTGACGCCATAGTTCCTCTGACCAAGAACTTGTGTGTGCTGGGAGAGTATGAGGAGTCGCTCCCGCTTCCTGATTAAAAAATAAAGCAAAATACTATAAATACAATGAATACAGAGGTGAAACCCGCCGAAAGACTGAACCTGGTTCAGGAATACTATTTCTCGCGCAAATTGCGTGAGGTGGCCGAGATGAATGCCGCAGGAAAAAACGTCATCAGTTTAGGTGTCGGCAGTCCCGACAACATGCCTTCGAAAGAAGCTATCCAAACCTTGTGCGACAATGCGTGGAAAGACGATGCCCACGGCTATATGCCCACGGTGGGAATTCCGCAATTGCGTGAGGCAATGGCCAAATGGTATAAACGCTGGTATGACGTTGACTTGGACCCGAAGTCTGAAATTCAGCCTCTTATCGGCTCTAAGGAGGGTATTCTGCATGTGACACTGGCGTTTGTGAATCCGGGAGAGCAGGTACTTGTGCCAAATCCGGGTTATCCGACTTACACCTCGTTAAGCAAACTGTTGGGTGCTGAGGTTGTTTATTACGACTTGAAGGAAGACGATGACTGGCAACCCGATTTCGAGCAGTTAGAGAAGATGGATACCAGCAAGGTGAAACTCTTGTGGTGCAACTATCCGCACATGCCTTCTGGAGGTCCTGCCCGTATGGAAACCTATACAAAACTAGTCGATTTTGCCCGCCGGAAAAACCTCATTATAGTGAACGATAATCCGTACAGCTTTATCTTGAACAAAAAACCGCTATCTCTTTTGAGTGTGCCTGGAGCGAAAGACTGCTGTATCGAGTTCAACTCGATGAGTAAGAGCCACAACATGCCGGGTTGGCGTACTGCAATGCTATCTACCAACGCACAATTCATCAAATATATCCTTAAGGTGAAGAGCAACATCGACAGTGGAACCTTCAAACCTATGCAGTTGGCAGCGGCTGAGGCCTTCAATAATACCGACGAGTGGCACGAAGAGTATAACTACAATGTGTACCGCCGTCGCCGCAATTATGCGGAAAGCATAATGGATGCGTTACACTGTAAGTATAGTAAAAATCAGGTGGGTATGTTCTTGTGGGGGAAGATTCCTGCAGGTTATGCCGATGTGGAGGAGTTGACCGAAAAGGTGTTGCATGAGGCTAACGTCTTCATAACACCAGGGTTCATTTTCGGAACAAACGGAGCCCGGTATGTGCGTATTTCTCTGTGTGCGAAAGAAGACAAACTCGCCGAGGCACTTAATAGAGTCAAGAACCTTCAGGGTTTGAAAGAAGTTTAAAAAAAGAATAATAGATAAAAAAAGAAAAAATAATAAACTTATGGATGTTGAAAAACTCATTTTTCCAGGTTTGGAAGACAAGCGTCCGATCGTGATAGCAGGACCTTGTAGCGCAGAAACTGAAGAACAGGTGTTGGAGTCTGCCAAACAGTTGGCTGCCCAAGGTATTAAGATATTTCGAGCTGGAGTATGGAAACCCCGTACAAAACCAGGAGGTTTTGAGGGTAATGGTCTTGACGCGTTACCTTGGTTGCAACGGGTGAAGAAGGAAACGGGTATGTATGTGTCGACCGAGGTTGCAACAGCCAAGCATGTGGAAGCTGCCCTTGGTGCCGGTGTCGACCTCTTATGGATTGGAGCCCGCACTACCGCCGACCCGTTCGCAGTTCAGGAAATTGCCGATACGCTGAAGGGAGTAGATGTGCCAGTGCTTGTGAAGAATCCGGTCAATCCAGACCTCGATTTGTGGATTGGCGCACTTGAACGCCTTTATAATGCAGGCATCAAACGCCTGGGCGCTATACACCGTGGTTTCTCGTCGTACGACAAAAAGTTGTACCGCAACTTGCCACAGTGGCACATTCCTATCGAATTGCACCGTCGTTTGCCTGAACTCCCAATTTTCTGCGACCCTAGCCATATTGGAGGACGTCGTGACCTTATTGCTCCGCTTAGCCAGCAGGCAATGGACCTCCAGTTCGACGGTCTGATTATCGAGTCGCACTGCAATCCGGAAAAAGCATGGACCGATGCCAGCCAACAGGTGTCGCCAGATGTGCTCGGCCTCATACTCAACAACCTTGTTGTGCGTGAGATGAACCAGACAACCGAGTCGTTGGCTGCGCTCCGCCGCCAGATCGACGAGATAGATATGAGCATCAACGAGATTCTTGCCAAACGTATGCGTATTTCCCGTGAAATTGGCCAGTACAAGAAAGAGCACGATATGGCCATATTGCAGACCAACCGTTACGATGAAATCATAAAGCAGCGTATGGCCCAGGGGCAGAGTATGGGGATGGATCCCGACTTTATGAAGTCTATCTTCGAGGCTATTCACGAAGAGTCGGTCCGCCAGCAGTCAGAAATAATGAAGTATAAATAATAAAGAGAAAAAGTAAAAAAGGAAGTTGAACCGCCTGCCCGGAAAGGGTGGGTGGTTTGTTCCGTAAAATAGGTAATAATATAGAAATGAGAATTTTGATCATTGGTGCCGGCAAGATGGGCACCTTCTTTTCCGATGTGCTTTGCGACAAACACGAAGTGGCAATTTTCGACATAAAGGCCGACAAGCTGAAATTTGTTTTCAATACCCAGCGTTTTACCAAGCCCGAAGAAATAAAGAAGTTTAATCCGGAGTTGGTAATCAACGCATCGACCATCAAATACACGCTTGATGCGTTCAAGATGGTGATGCCGTATTTGTCGAAAGACTGTATTCTGTCGGATATATCATCAGTAAAGACGGGTTTCCCAGAGTTTTATAAGAAGTGCGGTTTCCGTTACGCTTCTACCCATCCGATGTTCGGACCTACCTTTGCGAGTTTGAGTGACCTTAGTACGCAGAATGCGATCCTTATCTCGGAAAGCGACCACTTGGGTAAAGTCTTCTTTAAAGATTTGTATGAAAGTTTGCACCTGAATATATTTGAGTATTCTTTCGAAGAGCACGATAAGACAATGGCTTACTCGTTGTCGATACCTTTTGCCTCAACCTTGGCATTCTGCTCGGTGATGAAGCACCAAGATGCACCAGGTACCACTTTCAAACGCCATATGTCGATAGCGCATGGAGTTTTGTCGGAAGACAATTACCTGATACAGGAAATACTTTTCAACCCGAACTCGCTTGAACAGCTAGGCCTTATACAGAAGCACCTGACAGAGTTGTCAGATATCATCTCGCGTCGCGATGGAGAGGCAATGGAAAAGTTCTTGGCCCGTGCGCGTGAGAATATAAAATGAAAGTGTTAAATTAGCGGTGGTAAAACCTACCGCTTTGAAGATGATGGCGGGTGTTTGTAAGACATCCGCCATTTTAAT
Source organism: Bacteroidales bacterium UBA4345 (assembly GCA_002396385.1). Lineage (GTDB taxonomy): Bacteria > Bacteroidota > Bacteroidia > Bacteroidales > Paludibacteraceae > Physcocola. Next base: position 4,986 of record DGTD01000034.1, on the reverse strand, counting down.
ATTTATATTATGGAACAGTTTTTTTTCGTGATTTGTATTGTGGCAGTAGTCTTGTTGGTATGTCTGTCGCATTATTTGTTTGTCCGTGTTGGCCGGGAGGTGAGCCTGTACCGCATGTTCTCAAAAAATGGAGATTTGCGAGCACTGATGGCAAAAGATGCCAAACGTTTTCACATCAGTATAGTCTACCTTATGACCTATATGACACGCTCTGACAGCGATCGTATCCAGTTTGACAAGTTGGATATGATAGTCAAGTATGTACGGGATGTGTGCCCACAAGAGTACCAGGAAGATGCGATGAATGCACTGGAATATCTGACCCATCGAGAAAAGGGAAGTGGAAAGAAAAAGAAAAGCCGTTCGGTAGTAGATGTGGAGGCGTTTAAGCGTGGCGAAAATTGTTTCTTAGGAGATGATGAGGACGGCTTCCACTACAAGCATGACCTGCACGGGACAAAACTTGCCGAGGAGTTGGGATGCTACCTTACAGAAGACGACCGTCTGTATGTTATGAATCTGTTGTTCCGCCTTGCAGCGGCCGACAATACGATAACGGTAAAAGGAAAGAAGTCGGAAGCGAATTTGCTGTATAAATTGTGTGTGAAAGGTCTGAAGATAAAAAAAGAGGAGTTCCAGGGCCAGTTAGACGCATTCGCACAGGGAACAGTAAACAACTGGTACAGCAGCCATTTTGCCGACAAGGCCGACAAATACCCGTCGGTAGATGTTTTTGCCGACATATTCCGTTGTGAAAGTTGTTCTTTTGCTTTCTCGGAGAAACGGGTGACGGTTACGTCTTGCTTAACGTCGGTGCTGTCTGCCATGGGTCTCGGTGTGGGTGCGTCTCTTGTCCTTTCCGTGATTTATGTTATCTATGTAGATGACCTGATGTGTGAGTTTCTGTCGTTTTACTATCTGCTTGGAGCTCTTGCTTTCCTGATTTTGGCGGGATTTATAGTCAGCAAAATTAGTGTTCCAGAGTCTTCGGTTATACCTGTTTTGAGAACAAAAGAAGAAAACTCGATACAGCGGAAAGGAATAGTATGGTCAATAGTATTGGGTTTGCCTATGGTGATAGTTTGCTGGCTTTTGTTGACGAACGTTTTGTTCCTGATGGCTAATGAGTGGTTTGGCACCGAAACGATAGAAGTGGTGACGCCGGTAAATAGTACTTATACAACAACAGGTGGCGGTAAGAATAAGAAAACCCACTATCATATCAAGTTTTCTCCAGTGTCAGTCTACGACAAAAAGATTGAAGGAAAAAAGCCGAAACAGTTGTCTGCTCCTAATGCGATTTGTCTTAAGGTGGTGCGCCATTTGGCAGGCAGAAGTATTTGGAAAGTCAAGAATACGAAATTGTTGGAATCGGCAGAAGTCAGTCACTCAGACTACGATGAAGCTCTGGGTAAAAATGTGAGGCTGTATTTCAGAGTGGGCTATTACGGGGCTATCTATTACGACACCTATAGGCTGGAATCTGATAATAGTCCCAACCGATTGTGGTAAATGACAGAACTATCTGATTTCAGAATAAGTGTATGTAAAAGATTTCCAGTATGTTTACCTTGGTGTTCGTCTTTTCGCTACTTGGCCTCTTTTTTTATGCGGGCTATGTGTTTTCGCGCATTAGCCGCAATATGTCTATTAACCGCATTGTCTCGAAGAGTGCAGAAGCACGAGCTCTTATGGCGAAAGACCCGTTGCGGTTTCATGCCAGTATTGTGTACCTTATGGCGTCGTTGTTGAAGACCACTCCGCAAGCCAAACAGTTCGACAAGTTGGAATTTATAGGCCGTTACATTCGGGAAGTGTGCCCGAAAGAGATTTGGAATGACATGTTAAATGTGTTGGAAATTCTGACATCAAACTCCGTTTGGGAGGCGCCTTACGGGCCTGAAGGTAAGATAGTGAACAAGTGGGCATTCGTCAAAGGGAAGGAGGATTGGTTTTACCGACAGAAAGAAATCTATACCTACGGATATGGGTTCAACAGTGTAGAGGTGGCCGAAGAGTTTGGCGCAATCTTGTCGAAGGACGACCGTAGGTATTTGGCATACCTGCTTTTCCGTGTTGCCAATACCGATGGAAAGATAACGGGAAAGGGTACCGCTTCAGAAGAAAACTTGTTGTACAAGCTGTGCGTGAAAGGTTTGAAGATGGAGAAAGCTGAGTTCGATAACCTGCTTAATTCGTTTGCTACAGGAAGAGTAGAAGAGTGGTACAACCAACATCAGAGAGGTGTGAAATACCCCGCCTACGATCAACTGGCCGATATCTATCAAAGATACAACGGGGCTTTCTTTGCTGCGGATCGTATTAAAACGCCTCGCTCTTCTAGTTTGTTGGCTGCATTGCTCTGTGGTTGTGCCGTTTCTTTTGGTTTGATTCTCTCTGCTTTTTGCTTGGAAGGCAATCAAATGTATAGGTTAGTCAGCAAAGGAGTTTTTTTGATTCCCGTCCTTTTGTTCTTTGTTGTTTTAATGAAGGAGAACTTAACAAACTCAACAGATCTGTACTCATCAGGACAACTGCTAAGGACCAGGAAGGATGATAGTTCAAAAAGGAAGGGCATTGTGTGGGAGCTCATATGTGCGTTCGGCGTTGTATTGTTCTTATATTACGGACTTACCAGTCTTCTATTAGTGGCAGCGAATAGAGCCTTTGCGAAAGAGTATTGGATTAAAAGGCATGTGACCAGCGTATATGAGAGCCAGCCAGAGTATTATGCTTTTTTAAATGAAAAAGTGACGGCTGAAGACTTCCTCAGTAAAGGCCGGGAGGACGGTCAGGTAAACCCTGTAGATGCATTTGGACTAATGTTGTTACGTAAGATGTCGTGGCAAAATTTGGAAAAGATAAAAAACTCCGAACAAATAGGATGTGTGAACATCGAAGAACCAGACTATGACAAACTCAAGGCATTTTTGAAATTGCCCGCCGAGGACCGGGTTCACTATCCGATAGTTTTAAAGTTCCGTATCGGGTACTATGGCATAATCTGTTCCGTTTCCTGTCAAATACCTGAAGAGGTGGGGAATAAGTGCACTTCGGTCGGAAACTAAGGCATTATTTGTTAATACCTGCCAACTATCGGTATGGAAAAAACAGACATAAGAGCCATGACCTCTTTTTTTACCGATAAAAACGCGACAGCGAGTCGTCACTTGAAAAGGCGAAGACAATAGTCTGAGAAAGGTTGGAGGCAGAGTTCGGCTTAAAGAACAATAGACATACGAATTGCCGGCGGGAGGGAAATGATAAAAGGGAATAAATTCATTTTTTTTGCGCTTAGGCTTTTGAAGGTTGAAAAATAATCTGTAATTTTGCGAGCAATTTTTACGAAACTTTATTCTAAAATTTTTATAAACAAATGATTATTGTTCCTGTTAAAGAAGGCGAAAACATTGAGAAAGCCTTGAAGAAGTTTAAAAGAAAGTTTGAGAAAACTGGTATTGTAAAAGAACTTAGAAGCCGTAAGGAGTTCGTTAAGCCTTCAGTTTTGAAGCGCGAAAAGATGAACCACGCTATCTACGTTCAGGCTCTTCACCGCGACGACGACTAATTTTCCATTAGTCGGCCTTCTAGGCTAAACCTGCTTGGCAATGTGTTGCCAACGATAATCTAGTAAAACAGAAGTAAAGATAAACAGAAGAATAGCTTATGTTTATCGAAAAATTTCTACAATATATAAAGTATGAGAAGGCCTATTCTTCTCATACTTTTATTTCATATCAGACCGATATGGAGCAGTTCGCTGCGTTTGTAGAGCAACAGAAAGGAAGGTTTGACCCACCAGATATTACAGCAAATGACATACGATCGTGGATATTGTCTATAATGGACGAGGGAGTTGGCGCGCGCAGTGTGAACAGGAAATTGACCACCTTGCGCACCTTTTTCAAGTATATGATGAGGGAAGGCGTGCTGACCATAGATCCGACGGCAAAGGTAAAGCCTCCGAAAATGGAGAAAAGGCTGCCGGTCTTCTTGCGTGAAGAGCAGGCCGGAAGTTTGTTCGACGACTTTAATAGTGTTTTTCCCGACAGTTTTGAGGGAAAACGCGACCGCTTGCTGTTGGAGCTCCTATATAACCTCGGTGTTCGTGAGTCGGAGCTGATTAACATGAAAGACTGTGATTTCGATTTTGACCGGAATACAGTGCGTGTTACAGGAAAAAGAAACAAGCAAAGGTATGTCCCTTTCGGAGACAGACTGAAAAAAGATATATTAGACTACGTAAACGACCGAAACACCGAATTCGGGCAGCTGGACGATGGATGGCTCTTGGTTCGAAAGAACGGAGAACAACTTTATCCGGTTTTTGTTTGGAGAATTGTTGGAAAATATATATCTTCGGTTAGCACACTAAGCAAGCGTAGCCCGCACGTGCTCAGGCACACCTTCGCGACGGCAATGTTGAATAACGGAGCCGACATCGATGCAGTGAAAGAGCTGTTGGGGCATGCGAACTTGGCGGCAACCCAGGTCTATACGCATACAACGTTCGACCGTTTACGAAAGATTTATAAACAAGCCCACCCAAGGGCATAAATTTAATACCGATATGAAAGTTAACGTACAAGCAATCGACTTCAACGCTAAAGCAGAGTTGGAAGCATTTATAAATGAGAAAATCGTTAAGTTGGAGCAATATTCCGATAAGATTGTTTCGGCAGACGTTCACATGCGCGTTGTGAAACCAGAAGTTTCCAATAACAAGGAAGTAATGCTGAAAGTGGCAGTTCCGGGCGAAGACCTGGTGGCTACAAAGGTGGCAGACTCGTTTGAGGAAGCATTCGCAAACTGTATGGATGCGATAAAGATTCAGATTGTAAAAGCAAAAGAGAAGAAACAAAAATAATTCTCCGACTGCTATTGTTATTTAAAAAAATATGCCTAAATTTGCACGCTGATTTGGAAAAACGCTTTTCTTAGTCAGCGTTGCGTTTAGGCGACCGCCTCTTTAGCTCAGTTGGCCAG
>DGTD01000062.1 GCA_002396385.1 Bacteroidales bacterium UBA4345 | reverse complement strand
GTTAACGTTTACCGGACAGCAATAAAAAAGAATAATAAGATTTCTTTCTGTTCTGAGTCATTCATAGTTTCATTTTTTGCGAATTGTTAACTTACAATACAAAAGTAAGGCAAACGTGCACGTCGAAAAAGAGCAGAAAAGAACAGAAAATAAACACTTCTGCACAAAAAAAGGTCTGGCAACAAAAAGTTACCAGACTATAGGAAAAAATGCCAACCTTTTTACAAAACCAGGCATTAAAAAATTGCGTCGTTTAAAATTCCGAACCAAAACACTCACACCATCCCTTCGCCGAAAAGGATGTGAACGGCATCAATCGTCGTTAAGGGCAGCAATAGCCTCGGCTTTGACCAACCAAGCCACCGCGAAAGCCTCGAGCATAACAAACTCGTTCAGCCAAGTGAGCGGGAACCACTGGGGAATGTAACTTTTAAAGAAAGCGATTTCAACAGCCTGTATGACGCAGAAAGCGAAAATAACCACACCACAGATTCTGTAAACAAGGTTTCTTCTCTTTTTCTGCTCGGTGTTGGAATTGCCGAGCGTGAACAAGAAAAAGATATTGACTGCAAAAGCCAAGAACAAGACTGAAGCAAAAACAGAGTGGAGGACATGGCTGGTATCGACAGGCAGTTGGAAAATGCCGACACGTTCGGGCACACCAGGCGTACGACACGGGAAGACGATGATGCCCAAAGCCCCCAACGATTGAATGGCGGACATCAACCTATCGCGCCAATCATAACCATGGTAGCAGGCAAAGAAGACAGCAGTACAGAACAGCAGTCCTATCATACAAATATTAGAAGACGCATAAAAAGTAGCGCTAATGCTCTTGTACCAACCCGGCAAATTGGAATCAGCGCCAAAAAAACCGAAAATTATACATGCAGGTGCAAGCAAAGCACAAAGCAATCCCAACATGCGTCGTTGGAACAGCATAGTTTTAGATTCTACTCCCATTATATTACATATTTAGTTGTATTTTATCGCAAATTTAAACAAACAGTGCGACAAAACAACAAGACAGAGTCACGCCAACCAAGAAAAAAGTGACGGGAGTTTTCACAACTACCGTCACCCACATAACCTTAACTATGAAAAATCTATCTGTTTTGTTTGCACTACAAAATTATTTAACATCATCAACATATACAAATAAAACAGTAAGCTATATATACTAAAAAATTGTCCGAAATCGGAAAAAGTTCTATTTATGAGGGACTAATAATTTCTTTCAACGTTGAAAACATAGCGTAGAGGAAAAAACACAAAAATACAATAGATAGGAACCCACAGATAATAATCGAGAAATAAATTCCCACTTTATGTAACATAGTACAATCTCTTTCACACACAACAACAGGACAGTTTTCTTTTGTAAAAACCTTTACCAAATTGCCCTCTTTTTCCTTCCACTGCAATGAAGAATTTTTGCCGCCTTGGTACAAAGTCTTCACTTCGCCTAGCACCTTAATTTTTGAACTCCTTATATAGTTGTGCTCTTCCACAACACCAGAAACAACGGTTCCATGATTGATAACTCCGATTGCACGTATACCATCTAGAACTTGATAAGGAAGGAAAACAATGAACGGAATAGCAAGAAAGGCCCCAAAAAATTCTAGGACAGCGTCTTTCCATCTTGACCTTATATCACGTTTAGGCTGTTTTATTTCAGCTTTTTGGTGTATCGTTTCAGGCTGCTCATTATCAACTTTTCGCTGAGCATCACCATACTGCTGTTCCAAAACTTTTTGGCGTTCAGCACCATGTTGTTCCTCTACAGCTTTGTGCAGTTTCCACTTATTGCGTCTTAAATATCTTCCCATAAACAAAATAATTTAGTACGAAACAAAATTATAGAAAAAGGCGGCCTGGATAAAGAGCATAAAAGCGTAAAAAGTGAGCATATTTGAACAAAAAAAGTCTGGCAATAAAAATCACCAGACTTCTTTATAGTGTATAAAACCAAATTACTTTTTCAGTTGGCCGAGCACAGCGCGCATAAACTCGTCACCTGTCAGCAGTCCATATGCCCCATCTTTACAAGCCTCCTCGTCATAGACCTGCACCGCATCGGGTTGTTGTCCGGGCGTATAGATCAGGAACGGAATAGGCCGGGACACATGGGTTTTCAGCCGGCAAGGTGTCGGATGGTCGGGAAGGACAGCAATAGTGACAGGCTCGTCCCACTTCGATACTTCCTCAAAAATCGGTTTAACAGCCCTGTTCTCGAGGTACTCCACCGTTTTGAGTTTCAAATCGACATTACCCTCATGTCCTGCTTCGTCGCTGGCCTCGATGTGAAGGTAGACAAAATCGTTGTGTTTGAGCGCCTCGATAGCCGCCTGTGCCTTTCCCTCGTAATTGGTATCGAAAAGACCGGTAGCGCCTTCCACCTCAACAGGCTTAAGACCCGCCAGCACACCGATACCCTTAATAAGGTCGACCGCAGTAATAACCACCCCCGAATTGATGCCAAACATCTCCTTCAGTGTCTTCATGGAAGGCTTATAGCCAGCCGACCACGGCCAAATGCTATTGGCAGGATCTTTACCCTCGGCTTTGCGCTTCAGGTTAACAGGATGATTTTCAAGAATTTTTTGCGAACGAATGATTAAATCGTTGAGCAAATTGGCCGTTTGTTCGGCCTCAGGTTTGTCAGCCTTGACCATAACATCACGGAAAGGAGTGCCAGGAACATCGTGAGGAGGTGTGCAGCTGACAAACTTATTGCCGTTCTTAACCTTCAGAATATGTCTGTACTGAATGCCCCGATGGAAACTAACCACTTCGTCGCCCAACTCCTTGTTAAGCGCATCAAGCAGTTCATAAGCCTCTTCGCTGGAAATGTGGCCAGCAGAATGATTCTTGATTTTACCATCTTCGATGCAGATAAGGTTACAACGCATCACCATCTCCCCATCGTAGATAGGAACACCCGCACCCGCACATTCGAGCGAGCCACGCCCCTCGAACACTTTTCTGACGTCGTAGCCCAAAACCTGTAAATTTGCAATCTCACTACCCGGATGAAAGCCAGTAGGAACCGTTTCGAGCATACCACACCGGCCATTTTTTGCCAAATAATCGATTACAGGCTTGTTAGCCGCCTGCAAAATTGTTTTGTTTCCCAGCGCTGGAATAGGGTCATCGGCCATACCGTCGCCAAGAATGATAATGTATTTCATAATAACAAACCTTTAAATTAGCCGTTCAAGAACAGCCACAAGATTTTGTATTGTCATTAATGCAAATAAACAGGGAGTGTAAGCACACCCCTACTGCCCTAAAGGCGTTTATCTGATGTTAGCAATGCTGATAACATCGGCAAAGACACCAGCAGCGGTAACACCCGCACCCGCACCGTAACCCTTAATCATCATAGGGTCCTGCTTATAGCGCGCAGTGGTGATGAGGATAACGTTGTTCGAGCCCTCGAGATCGTAGAACGGACTGCGCTGGTCAACAGCACGCAGGCCGACATTGGTCTTACCGTCTTCAAGCGTAGCAACGAAACGCCACTTCTTGTTTTCCTTCTCCAACTCCAAGCGTTTGAGTTCGAACTCGGCATCGAAACCTTCGACCTTCTTCCAGAAATCGTCGAGCGAGCCGTCGAAGAACTCGGTAGGGATGAAGAGGTTCTTCTCCACGTCGTCTTGCTCAACCTGATAGCCTGACTCACGCGCCAAAATAACAAGTTTGCGGATAACGTCCTTACCACTAAGGTCGATACGAGGGTCTGGTTCAGCGAAGCGCGCCTCCATCGCCATACGGATGGCCTTGCTGAGAGGAATATCCTTGCTGATGGTGTTGAAGATAAAGTTCAAAGTACCAGAGAGCACAGCCTCAAGTTTGAGGATGCGGTCGCCCGAGTAAATGAGGTCGTTGATGGTGTTGATGATAGGAAGACCCGCCCCCACATTCGTCTCGAACAAATATTTAACCCCCTTCTTGCGGGCAATGTTCTTGAGTTCGGCGTAGTTCTTATATTCAGAAGAAGCGGCAATTTTGTTAGCGGCAACCACATTGATGTTGTGTGACAACAGATCGCGGTAGATGCTTGCGATGCCCGCGCTGGCAGTACAATCGACGAAAACGCAGTTGTACATATTGAGGTCGATGAGCGCATTCTTCAGAGCCTCAGGGGTAGAAGGTTTCCCTTCGGTCTGCAACAAGTCGCGATATTTGGTAAGGTCAACCCCGTTGCGGTCAAGGATGTAGCTGTTGACATCGGCAATACCGATAACACGCACCTTCAGCCGGTTTTGGTTCATAAGCAAGTCGGCCTGCGTGTGGAACTGCTCGAGCAGGCTGCCACCAATATTACCCGTACCCACAACAAAGAGGTTCAGTTCCTGATAATCTTGTAGGAAGAACGACTCGTGAATTGCGTTGAGCGCCTTGCGGAGGTTGGCCTGAGAAACCACCAGCGAGATGTTGGTTTCGGAAGAGCCCTGCGCCAGAGCGATGATATTCACATTGTTTCTGCCAAGCGCATTGCACAGTTTACCGGCAGTGCCAGTTGTCTGCTTCATATTGTCGCCCACAATGGCAATAATAGCCATACCCTTTTCGGCATTGATAGCAGAAAGGGCGCCCTGAGCTAATTCCTTTGCGAACTCATCACGAAGCAAAAGCACCGACTTCTCAGCATCGTCGGCCTTCACACCAATAGAGATGGAGCTGCCGGAAGATGCCTGCGAAACAAACAGGGTGCGAATGCCACGGGTAGACAAAGTAGAGAAGATACGACCGTTAGCGTCGGCAATGCCCAACATACCCATACCCTGGATAGCGATAAGGGCGGTGTCGCTGATGGAAGAGATGCCCTTGATAGTACGCTCGTCGTCTTCCTTGTTGTTTGATATAATAGAGCCAGCAGCCTCCGGTTCGTTGATATTCCTGATAACGATAGGCACATTTTCGGAAGAGGCCGGATAAATAGTTGGCGGGAAGATCACCTTAGCGCCAAAGTTACACAGCTCCATCGCTTCGGAATAGCTGAGGTGGCTGATAGGATATGCGTTAGAAATAACCTCAGGGTCGGCCGTCATAAATCCGCGCGACGAACACCAGATATCGATTTCACGCACACGCAAAGCCGCACCAATAAGGGCAGCAGTATAATCAGATCCGCCACGTCCGAGTGTAGTCACCTCGCCAGAATCGACCGCCGAAGCAATGAAACCCGGAACAACCGTACGCTGGTTAGCGACCGAGAAAGCAGTTTGAATAGCCTTGAAAGTAGCGGGCACATCGACAATGGAAGAAGTGCCACCCGACGTCTTTATAAGGTTGCGCGAATCGAGCAGAGCGGCATCGACAAAACGGCTGATAACCAACGCAGAGACACGCTCACCATAGCTGAGGATGGCATTGAAAGTTTTCTGTGTAAGTTCGCGGATAAGGCAGACCCCCTTCAAGATGTTCTCAAGCTCGCTGTGAAGAGCATTCACATCGGCCAGAACCGCCTCTTGCATAGAAGTAGGAATAATGCCCTCGACAATATGCTTGTGTTCAGCAACGATATCGTTGAACTGTTCGATGTAAGAAAGTGAGCCTTGCGCGGCAAGAGTGCTTGTTGTTATAAGTTTGTCGGTTATACCTTCGGCGGCAGATACCACAATAATAACGGGTTCGTTAACCCCCTCAACAATCTTCTTGACTTGCTGCAAGTTCTTTATGGAGCCTACGGATGCTCCATTAAATTTTATTACTTTCATACGAGATGTATATATTAATTTGATATTATTCTACTAAATATGCAAAGATAAGAAAAATTGGCAAGAAAAGGCAGTTTTTTGAAGAATTGAGAGGGGACGGTTACATAGATTAGTTGTAATAGGTGCTTATTTGTTATTGTATGGGATTATGCATCAACTTCATCCGCTCTATTTTTCCTGGCCTATACAAAGACCTTGACTATTTCACATTATTTGTTCCATTCTCTACTATACTTTATACTCGTCTTTCCTAACGTCACAAGATTAAAGAATTGGAGTTATGACATCAATAAAGATAAAATTCAGACCTTCCAGTGTCGAAGGCAAGGAAGGATGCATCTACTTTCAGATTATCCATAACCGTGTAGTCCGTCAGTTGAATACAGGCTACAGAATTTTCGCATCCGAATGGGACGAAGATACGGAGACGATTATCGCCAATGGGAACAGAACATACATTGTCTATGCCATCAAGGAACGTCTTTCATGGGATGCTGCCAGATTGGACAAGGTCGTGGCTCAACTGGATGCAGAACGACGCAAGTACTCGGCTGACGAGGTGATAACAATCTATCATAAACTGACAAAAGAAGTTTCCCTCTTCTCATTCTGGCACAATGTAATAGATCAGTTGAAGCAACTGAGTAAAATACGGACTGCCGAGACCTATACAACAACACTAAGAAGTTTTATGCAGTTTCTTGGGAATCAAGACATACCGCTGGACGGCATAACATCCGACAAAATGCTCCTATACGAAAACCATCTGAAAACCAGAGGAGTGTGCATGAACACTATTTCCTTCTATATGCGCATCCTTCGTGCCGTCTATAACCGTGCCGTAGAAAAAGACTTGATCGCACAAAACAACCCTTTCCGACACGTCTATACAGGAGTTGATAAGACGGTGAAGCGTGCAATTCCAATCAAGGATATTAAAGCCTTGAAGGATATAGATTTGTCAATGAATCCGACATTGGATTTCACCCGTGACATGTTCTTGTTCTGCTTCTATACCAGAGGTATGTCTTTCGTGGATATGGCGTACCTTAGGAAGTCAGACATTAAGAACGGAATTCTTACCTATTGCAGACGAAAGACAGGTCAAGTACTGACTATAAAGTGGGAAAAATGCATGGCTAATATTGTAAACAAATATCCAGAAAACCAAACAGAATACCTACTACCGATCATCAAGAAACAAGGAAACGAGCGAAAACAATACAACAACGCATTGCATTTAGTGAACAATCACCTAAAAGTCATTTCGGAGATGCTGAAACTCCAGCGGCCACTCTCGACGTATGTAGCTCGTCACTCGTGGGCAAGTGCAGCCAAAGCAAAGAATATACCTCTGTCAGTCATCAGCGAAGGAATGGGACACAACTCAGAAACAACCACACGAATCTACCTTGCTTCATTAGAGACATCGGTTGTTGACAAAGCAAATAAAATGATATTGGGATTGTTGTAAACAATAGTCTGTTTAATAAAAATATCCGTCTCTTGCCGAGAGATATTTGTGAATTATAAAAAACTGAATTACAGTGTGTTTTTTATGATATTGTATGGTCTATTTACTAAACAATGCAAAAAAACAGGAGAAGAGAACAGGTATTTATTGCTGAATGTGGGGGATTTTTAGTAACTTTCTACTCCGATATCCGTCTCTCGGCAAGAGATGAAGAATTAAACTTCATACGGATGTCACTCGATAAAGACCGATAATTGGCAAGCTATATAAAGAACGATAAAACTCCCTCGTAGTGTAAAAAGGGTTGGTCGCCTATCGAGACACGGTGATGGGAAGATTTTTCTTAGGAAGGACATGAGTTCAATTCATCAGACCAATTCTCACATCTTTACGAATAGAGATGGAAATACGTTAATGAAAGAATTTGAAGGTGTTTTACAGTATAACCCACAAATTCGTAACCTTGATGCCGTTGTCGGCTTTCTTCGTGCGTCTGGCTATTTCTCCCTTCGACCATTTCTTGACAACATTAACAAAGCACGCGTTCTAATAGGAATCGATGTAGATAAATACATAGCAGAAGCAGCAAGACAAGGAAAACTATTCTTTGGTGCGGAGGACGAAGTAAAACAAGATTGTTTGCGACAGATACGTAAAGATATCGAAAGTTCTAACTACAAAAAAGAAATTGAAGACGGCATATTCCAAATGGTTCAAGACCTTATTGCTGGTAAGTTAGAATTGCGAGCTCACCCATCAAAAAAAATACATGCCAAAATATATGTACTCTATCCTGATAACTTCAACCAGTACACACAAGGCACTGTCATTACAGGGTCGAGCAATTTATCAGGCAACGGTCTTGGCATCACAGAAGAACGCCAATATGAGTTCAATGTAAAGATGACCCAACATGAGGATGTGCAATTTGCCAAGGACGAATTTGAGCAATTATGGGAAGAGTCCAAAGACAGTGAAATCACAGCAGAGGATTTGAAGACCTCCATTGACCAGACCTATTTAAAGGGGGATGTATCTCCGTATGAGCTTTACATCAAAATGCTTATGGAGTATTTCTCTGACCGCATTTTAGAAACTGACAACAACAACCCATTTGATATGCCAGAAGGCTATACCAAATATGACTACCAGATGGACGCAGTCATAGAAGGGTATCAGAAACTTATCCGCTATGATGGTTTCTTCCTTGCCGATGTGGTCGGTCTTGGGAAGACAGTTATTGCAACCATGATTGCCAAAAAGTTTCTGATTGAAAATGGTCGTGACCACACCAAAATTCTAGTAGTATTTCCCCCTGCTGTTGAACAAAACTGGAGGACTACCTTCAAGGACTTTGGAATTGATAAATATGCAAACTTCATCAGTAACGGAAGTCTCTCGAAAGTTCTTGACGAAGATAATTATAACTACTGGAACGCAGACGAATATGATTTAGTGCTTGTGGACGAGGCTCATAAATTCCGTAGTCATACAACATCCGCTTTTGAGCAATTGCAAGAGATTTGCAAAATGCCCCGCATAGAGACTGGTAATATTCCAGGATACAAGAAAAAAGTAATGCTCATATCTGCGACTCCTATGAACAATACTCCAGCCGACCTTTATAATGAGATTCTATTGTTTCAAGACCCTCGCCGTTGCACTATTGATGGTGTAGGAAATCTGACAGCCTTCTTTGCCCCATTGAATGCTGAATTTAAAAAACTTCGCAACAATCCAGAAGCGGAGATTAAGGACTTCAAACGTTTGGCAGAAAAGGTACGCGACAGAGTAATAAAACCACTTACGGTTCGACGAACCCGCACCGACATAGAAAGCGTTCCCCGCTACAACAAAGATGTGAATGGTTTTCCTAAAGTAGAGTGCCCTATAGAAAATAAATATGAGCTTAACGAGCACTTGGCGAATCTATTTGAACATGCTATGCAAACGCTTAGTAAGGATTTGACTTATGCAAGATATCAAGCCATTGCTTATCTGAAACCAGAAGTATCAGATGGCTTATATGACAATGCAGAGCTTATCAGCCGCAGTTTGGCAGGAATTCGCAAAAACGGGCTGGTAAAACGTTTGGAGAGTAGTTTTTACGCGTTTCAAGTTTCTATTGAAAATTTCCTAAAAGCAAACGAAAATATGCTCAACATGTTCGCTAACAACAAAGTTTTCATTGCACCTGACCTTGATATCAATACTATGATGGAGACAATGACAGAAGAGGAAATCGAGGAACGCTTGAACGAAAAAGCAAAAGACAATCCCAAAAATGCAGTATTTAAAGCGGACGATTTTCGTCCTGAGTTCATCGAAATGCTACGAACAGACCAAGACATTCTTAAACAAATGTGCAGCGAATGGAAAGATATTTCTGACGATGACGATTCTAAATTTGCTAAGTTCTACGAACTACTAAAACATGAACTATTCAAGACAGAACGCAATCCTGAACAGAAACTCGTTGTATTCTCTGAGTCTATTGATACAATAAACTATCTGCAACGACGCATCAATCGTCCAGATGTTCTGGTTATATCCTCCGACAACCGAGGGCAACAATTCAAGACTATTAGAGAGAACTTTGATGCGAATTACAAGACAAAACTCAACAATTATAATATAATTCTGACAACTGATGTATTGGCAGAAGGTGTCAACCTTCATCGATCCAACGTTATTGTCAACTACGACACCCCTTGGAACTCAACTCGACTAATGCAACGCATCGGACGTGTGAACCGAATTGGTTCTGTTTCAAAGCACATATACAACTATGTGTTCTATCCTTCACGTGAAGGGAATAGGGAAATCAACCTCAACCAGATAGCTGTTAGCAAGATCCAAACGTTCCATTCCACATTTGGAGAAGACAATCAGATTTATTCTCAAAATGAGATTATTGACCGTGATTTAAGTAAACTATTTGATGAAGCAGTGAAAGAACAGAAAAAAGACTTTAACCAAGAGATTCCTTATTATGAAGAACTTCGCTCACTCTATCAGACAGACCGTAGAGAATATAACCGTATTGCGAAGTTGTCTCTGCGTAGCCGTACAGGACGTAACCCACGCACAGTCGATGGTGTCACCCTCTCAAACGACACATTAGTTTTTCTCAAAACAAACTTCAGGAAGGTTTTCTTCCTTGTTTCAGAAAAGGCAGAAGAGATCTCGGTACTTGACGCTTTAAAATTCTTCAAGGCAGTTCCTGAAGAAAAATCCATAGAACGCATAAAAGAACATCACCAGCATATAGAAAAAGCTTTGGCGAAGTTCCGCTTAATTAGAGACACAGAAATTCAGCAAGAAGAAACTTCTATGGAGAATCAAAGCAATATGGGTGCGCAAGTGAGCACAGCCATAAACTTGCTCTCCAACTTCATGCGCGAGATTAACGACAACGATTTGTATTTGAAAGTAGCCCAACTGAAAAAACTAGTGGAACGTGGTGTCATCACCTATATTGCAAAGCGTCTGCAACGCATACAGAAAGACTTGCGCCGTGTAAGTGGCAAGGCACGCATGACACACGACGAAGCCTTGACAGAAATCATACACATGGCAAAGAAGTATGAGTCTTATTACATGGCAGAGGAAGCCTTGCTTAACGATAAAGAAACCGATGCCCAAATTATCCTTTCAGAGAGTTTCCAATAAATAGCAAATAGCATTATGTACAAGGAAGTCATAGAATCAAGATATAATCGTGAGGCCTGGCAGCAACTTCTTCACGATATTTTCCACAACAAGGCAAGTTTTTGGAATAGTCCTTCAGAAGTTCAAGTTAATAGCCATTTGGCGAAACAAGCACTTAATCTTGGCAAGATTACATTGTCGGACGGGGAGTCTATTGCTGTTTACGAAGTGGAACTAACCGACAACGTGAACATAGAGCGTAATCGCCGTGGCATAAGAGATTTGCTTACCACAGATTGGCGGAATATGGGTTATGCTGGAGCATTTATGTTCTGTTACCGCAAGAATGAGAGTTTATTACGATTCTCCTACGTCAGCGAAACCTGGGGATTCAACAAGGAAGGAAACTACGAAAAAATTTCAACTGACACAAAACGTTACACCTACCTTCTTGGAGAAGGACGCGGTTGCCGTACTGCCATTGAACAATTCAAGACCCTCCGTGATAGCAAACAATCTTTAAGCGACATTACAGCTGCGTTCTCTGTAGAAGCACTCACGAAGCAATTCTATAAGGATTTGTTTGAGTGGTACCAGTGGGCTGTCGAACCATCTTCAAATATCACCTTCCCCAACAATACAACGACAGAAGATGATGACCGCGAAGACATTGAGACAAAGGTCATCCGAATGATTACCCGTATTATGTTCGTATGGTTTATAAAACAAAAAGGGCTTGTTCCAAACCGAATTTTCGATATTGACTTTCTAAGCACGATTTTAAAGGAGTTCGACCCATACAGCACAACTATAGGAAATTTCTACAATGCCATCTTACAGAATCTTTTCTTTGGAACACTAAACCGCGCCATAGTGGATGAAGATGGTAACACCAGGAAATTCGCCACATCAAGCAAACGTGACATAAAGACATTATACCGTTATGCGGAAATGTTTTCTATCAGTGAGCAAGAAGTCATTGAAATGTTTGCTGAAATTCCATTCCTAAATGGAGGTCTGTTTGAGTGCTTGGATAAGACTCGACACATTGATGGAGTTGATCAATGCTACAATTTTGACGGCTTCAGCCGCAACGACATACGCTTTGCAGATGGTAGGTTTAAACATCGTGCCATTGTTCCCAACAACCTTTTCTTTGATCGGGAGAAAGGATTGATTTCCATTCTAAGCCGCTACAACTTCACCATTGAAGAAAATTCTCCAGAAGAGCAACAGGTTGCCCTCGACCCTGAACTTTTGGGAAAGGTATTTGAGAACCTCCTTGGAGCCTATAATCCAGAAACAAAGGAAACAGCACGAAACCAAAGCGGTTCATTCTATACACCGCGCGAAATAGTCAACTACATGGTAGACGAGAGTCTTATAGCCTATCTTGGAGACAACGCTTTTGTACGTTCATTGTTTCGTAACGATTTCAGTTATAGCAAGTCGAATACAAAAGAATACAAGGAACTTGCAGAAAAAATAAAAGCGGTGAAGATTCTTGACCCCGCTTGTGGATCTGGAGCATTTCCTATGGGACTGTTGAATAGAATGGTTGAAATACTGGAACGAATTTCTCCTGATGAGGCTGTCTATGATCTAAAATTATCCATTATAGAGAACTGTCTATATGGCAGTGATATACAAAGCATTGCCGCTCAAATCACAAAATTGCGTTTCTTTATTTCCCTAATATGTGACTGCGAGAAGGATGCATCAAAACCAAACTTTGGTATTCCAACTCTGCCAAACCTTGAAACGAAATTTGTATCAGCAAATTCTCTGATTGCAAAGAAAAAGAGACCCGCACAAGGTTGCCTTTTTGAGAATCCAGAGATTGAGCCTACAAAGAACAAACTGGCAGAGATACGTCACAAACATTTTTCTGCGAAATCGGCATCTACCAAACACCGTTTAAGAGAGAGAGACCAGGAATTACGTGACAAACTGGCAAAACTGATTTCAGAAAACGATGACTTTGCACCCGAAGACGCCAAACAATTGGCAGCATGGAATCCTTACGACCAAAATGCCGTCAGCCCTTTCTTCGATCCTGAATGGATGTTTGGCGTTACCGACGGCTTCGATATAGTAATAGGCAACCCACCCTATATTCAATTACAGAACAATGGCGGCGAACTTGCCAAATTGTATGAGGGTTGTGGCTATTCTACATTTGCACGTACTGGCGATATCTATTGTCTGTTCTATGAACGTGGTTGGCAACTACTAAAGAAAAACGGGCATCTGTGTTATATCACATCCAACAAGTGGATGCGTGCAGGATATGGAGAAAAAACCAGAGAGTTTTTTGCGAACAAAACCAACCCAATGCTTCTGATTGATTTTGCAGGAGTGAAAATATTTGAAAGTGCCACCGTTGACACAAACATTCTGCTATTCTCGAAATCTAATAATCTGCACGAAACGGCCTGCGCCGTTACCAACAAGCAGAACAAAGATAGTGTAAAGAATTTGAGCGATTTCGTGCAGCAACAGAAAGTTATTTGTAGTTTTGACTCGTCAGAGAGTTGGGTGGTACTTTCGCCTATTGAGCAAAGCATTAAAATGAAAATAGAAGCTGTTGGCACTCCGTTGAAGGATTGGGATATAAATATCTATCGAGGAGTGCTAACAGGTTGCAACGAAGCCTTTATCATAGATACAGCAAAGCGGGACGAGATACTGGCTAACTGTCAGACGGACGAGGAGCGGACGAGAACTGCTGAACTTATACGACCGATTTTGCGCGGCCGGGATATAAAAAGATATGGATATGTGGACAATGGCCTATATTTGATTAATACCCATAATGGAGTCAAAGGTAAGTTTCCACGTATCGATATTGCCGATTATCCAGCTGTTAAGGCTCATTTAGACCAATACTGGGATAAAATATCAACTCGTGCAGACAAAGGAGACACACCTTACAATCTACGTAATTGCGCTTATTTGGAGGATTTCTATAAGCCAAAAATC
>DGTD01000013.1 GCA_002396385.1 Bacteroidales bacterium UBA4345 | reverse complement strand
TAACGTTTACCGGACAGCAATAATTTATGGGCAACAGCCTAACCTCTTGCTACGATGACGAGTCAGCAGAAAACAACAATCAACCCAACAGAACAGACGATACCATCTTAAAGTATTATGCCACTACCGATATGACGTGGGCTGAATTTTATGCCGGAGAGCTGTCAAAACCCGAAAGCGCCATCGTATCGGAATACGACGGAGTAACAAGCGCTACACCCAAAGTGCTCCGGTTTTCAGGAATGCTTGTCGATAGTTCGTCTTGTCTAGGCGTAAAGTCAGTAAACGTTGCGATGACTGAGACGGTTTACAAATCACTGAAAGACAAGAGCCGTTTCACGTTCTTGAAAGATACTGTGTTGTCGGAATACAAACAGTTGTATAAAGACGGTAATTTTGGTCCAATGGTGACATCGACCTCAAAACAGAGCGCTTCAAATATAACGTTGTCTTCAGGTTCTGACGCAAAATTCGCACAATACATTTTATCGCTTGCAGGTTTGGATTTAGAGGGCCTGAAAGATTCGACAGGGAAATTGGAAAACCTGATTGGAGGTATTATAACCACAAGCAATGGCGATAAGTATGGCTTGGTTCCACTCAACAACTTTTGGCTGAACGCCAGTGAAATTGGTTTCTCGGTGTCTGCCTTCACCGAAGTTCATGGTAAGGCTTGTGCGTACGAACACACGTCCTCACTCGAAGGGAAGACCATAACAAATGTTACATATATGGTGAAGAACGCTCCCGATATTTCCGTTGACATGAACGTATTTGTAAAAGAACAGACTTCAGCCAGCATGACGGCAGAAGACGTAAAGTCGGGGAACAACGTCAAAGTAAAACTCATAGCTAAAGATGTACCTTCTGATGCAAACTATAAATTGACGACTGTGAAAGTTGGTGCGGGCAAGGGTGCGAAACCATTGGAAAGCACTGCATACAGCTTCGAAAATGGTGTGCTCACAATTCTAGGAGAAGTAGCACCCAATAAATACTCTTTCTCTTTCACCGACGATAAATATGTAAATGTAGGCGCAACTTTCAATGTAGTGGAATAAACAACTGTTATATTGAATGTTACGAATAAGTGTAGGGGTATTTAGGGAAACTTATTATGCCCGAATTTTAAAAGAAACTATAAAAATATGTCCTACACTTGTTGGCAGTTTCCATCAGTTACCTTATATTTGCAGTGATTTGAATACGTTAGACGTATTTGGATTCAAATAACCCTGTAAAAAGGGTTAAGCCTGTAATCAATTCTCTTTTTTTATGGGACAGTAGAATTCGTTAGAATTTTACTGTCTTTTTTATTAAATCTGTTGGGGGAACGTTTATAAATGCGCTATTGGCGTAGTTTTGAATAAATTGGTTAAATAAAGTTCATTGTTGGTGCTAATTTTGTTTTATATTTACACTCGAGAGAGTTAAATTCGCTGTCGAAACGACAAATACATTATTTTTAATAGCCTGACACGGGTAAAGAGAGACTAACTACAAATAATATGAAAACACTAGCATCAATTGTTTTATTATCGCTTTTTTCGCTGAACCTTTCAGCACAAAAATCACTTTACATTCCTAAGGAGTGGAAAAACAGGTACGATACGCTCATTTACAGCGAGAACGACCCGGAAAACAAATACACGTGGTCAAAATCTCGTTCTAAGGAAAGTAAGAATTTTATTGTATACTGGGATAAACTGTATGCGAACACAAATCCTTCCAACGCACCTTCCGACTTTCGGGTAGATATTGACGATTTGCTTGAGAAATGTGAGGGTTTCTATGCAATGAACGTCGGCACACTCGGATTTTGTGACGAAACCAATTCCAATGTGTCGAAATATAAGATGATGATCCTGCTTAACCACACGACAGAATGGGTGTGTTATGGTGGAGGCTACGACGATGTGATTGGTGCCCTTTGGCTCAGCCCAAGTACCAGCAAACCTGTCGGTCATTCTGTCGGCCACGAAGTGGGACATTCGTTCCAGTACCAGGTTTACGCCGATTTAAAAGGTTATTCCGGTTTCAGAACAGCCATTGGCAGCGGTTCCACATTCTGGGAACAGACGGCCCAATGGCAGTCGAACCAATCATATCCCGACTTGAAATGGGATCAAAGTTGGCCGCTTTTCCAGAATACCCATAATTACGCAATGACCCACGAGTGGCACAGGTATCAGTCTTATTGGTGGCATTATTTTTTAGCCGAAAAATATGGTATTGACATCGTTGGCAAATTGTGGCGTTTTAATGCCGGAAAAGGGGTTGACCCGAACGAAAGCTTTATGGTAATGATGAACATGAGCGTTGCCGAACTATATAACGAGTATTTCCAATATGCTATGAAAATGGCCACAATGGACATAGAGAATGTTGTAGATGAGTCTGACAAGTATATAGGCTCTCTGCGATACGACTATATAGCGCTTGGCGGTTCAAAATACCAAGTAGCATACAGCAGCTGCCCCCAAAGCACCGGTTTCAACATAATACAGTTGAATGTGCCGAAAGCGGGTACAGAAATATCAGTTGATTTCACTTCGCTAGCGAAAGGGAAACCACTAGCAAAAGGAGATGCGAAACAGTTTTTTAACGGAGAACGCTTTGTGACTGCCGGGGTCACTTCATACAATTCTTTTCAAAAGTACTCGTCACGCGGTTTCCATCTTGGATATGTCGCACTCATGAACGACGGTTCGAGAAGGTATTTGTTCGAGGACAAAGTGTATTGCTCAAATACAAATGAAAATGTCGATGCGAGCGAAAAAGTCTGCTGTACAGTTCCTGATGGTGTTAAGAAACTGTTTTTGGTTGTATCGCCTGCCCCTTCGGAATATATACAGCACAAATGGGATGAAGACATCACAAACGACGACCAATGGCCGTATACAGTTGAATTTAACGGGACAAATATATATGGTGCCGCCAATATTTCAGATTCAGAACCCATTAGTGATGTTGAAATAGCTTACGATGTTTATTTCCCGGCCTCGGCTAGTGTTTACCAAGGTGTCTATGTGAAACTGGAAGGAGCCGCAGCATCGAGTCTTGGAACTGCCTTCCAGATGCAGGCTCCTTCTGTTGGCAATGTTTTAACTCCATGGTCAAACGCAGGCCCAACCGACGGACATGCCATGTTCTATGCGGTGAATCCCGATGGTGAAATTGTGAACGCAGCCTCGTCGGCGAACGGATACGGCCACTGGTTTTCTGCTTCGTGTCACCGTTGCGAGTATTCCTCGGGCTATGTGTATAGCGAATTCGACCCTAATAGCCAGACTTTCACGATAGGACAATATCCCGGTAAACTACAAAACGGCTCAAATTATACTATACGCCAAGCTATTAAGTACCAAAGCGCAGGAAAGACAGCTGTGGCAACTTTTGTGTTCAATATCCACATAACCACTGGTCAGGCGGGTTATAAACTTAAAGATGAAACAACCCGTTTTCCGCTATGTGAGACCGACTGTCCATATCCGGTTGCTGTTTATAATGTGTCTGGTGTGAAATTACCGTTTGTAAGGAGTGGTATCAACATTGTCAGAATGAACGATGGCAGTGTGAGAAAAATAATGGTAAGGTAACAAAAAAATATACCCGAAAACCTTTCAGTTTTCGGGTATACTCAGAAAATCAGAGTAAAGGTGGATGCCTTATCTGTTATTAGCAATAATCTTCTTTACGGCTACTACCAATTTATCGATTTCTTCACGTGTATTGTAGAACGAGAAAGTTGGTCTGACGCTCATTTCATAACCTAACGAGCGCAAAGCCGGCTGCGCACAGTGATGACCTGCACGAACTGCAATACCTTCTTTATCGAGTAATTGGCCTGTTTCCGGTACACCTAGGTTGTCAATCACAAACGACACAACACTCACCCTGTTTCTCGGATTAGCCAACACAGTAACACCAGGAATCTGGCTAAGTTGCGCGCGGGCATACTCTGTCAGTTGATGCTCGTATTTTTCAATGGCACTGATACCGATACGTTGAACATATTTCAGTGCAGCCCCTAAGCCGATCGCATCGGCAACATTCGGAGTTCCAGCTTCAAATCGGGCTGGAGGAGCGTTGAACTGGGTTTCCTCAATGGTGACGTCTTTAATCATATTGCCACCACCTTGCCAAGGTGGAAGTAGCTCCAACCACCGTTTTTTCCCATATACGGCCCCTATACCGTTAGGCCCGTAAATTTTATGTCCCGAAAAGACGAAGAAGTCCGCATCGAGTGCTTGTACGTTTACAGGACTGTGAGCAATGCTTTGTGCGCCGTCAATCAGAACCGGTATATTATAGCGGTGGGCAATTTCTATAATCTGCTTTACATCGTTAATGGTTCCGAAGGTATTGTTGACGTGACCAACAGACACAAACTTTGTATTAGGACCAACCAGGCGCTCAAACTCGCTCAAGTTTAAATCGCCATTCTGGTTACTTGGAATGGCTTTTAACACTGCACCACGTTCTTTGCAAACCTGCTGCCAAGGCACAATGTTGGCATGGTGATCGAGTGTAGAAACAATAACCTCGTCGCCCGGATTTAAGAACTTGCGTCCGTAAGTTTGTGCAACTAAGTTGATGCCTTCGGTTGTACCACGTACGAAGATAATCTCTTCCGGACTTTGTGCGTTAATAAAGTTGGCAATAGTCTGCCGCGCATCCTCATACGCATCGGTAGCCTCGGCTGCCAATGTGTGCGCACCACGGTGAATATTGCTGTTATAGTTTGTATAGTAGTCGGTAATGGCATCAATCACCACCTTGGGTTTTTGAGTGGTTGCACCGTTATCGAACCAGATCAGGTCCTTACCGTTCACTTTACGCTTTAATATTGGAAAGTCTTTTCGAATACTTTCAACATTAAGCGTATCGTTGTCGGTATAGCTCAGCGAACTCAGGCTTTCCTTCTCAGGACTACCAATACCAAAACCGTCGGCATTAATCCAGTCGGTGTCTATATTTGGCGAAAAGTACTGGAAATCACGGTTGTACGGAAGTTTCGAACTTGCGAACAAAGGTTCCTCGGTAAGTACAGGAACTCCCCCATTAGGGAAGCCGTTGTCGCCATGCAACAGTTTCAAGAAACCCTCCCTCACGTCGTCTAAGTTCAGTTGGTCAACTTCGTCTGGAATAAACTGCGAGGCTTCCTGCCGGAGTTCCTCCGGACAGAATTTGCCTGCAGCCTGACGAAGATAACCTACATCGCCTAAATTCGCACTTAAATTAATACTATCTAAATCGGGATTAATCATTGTTCAATGCTTATTTTTCTACTTTGTTACGGTGCTGGTAGTCGTGATAGAAACCAACCTCAACATTGTCGAGCACAGCAATAGCATCGTCGGTAAGCGGAGCAAGACTGAAATACTTGGTCAACAGGTACGATGCCACACCGAAGTGGTCGAGACCCATCAGACGGGCTGAGAGTGACGGAGCAATCTCTCCAGGAATTCCTGTTTGGTGCAGACCAACCACACCCTGGTTCTTTTCGCCGACACGTACTAAGATGAAGCTGGTGGTACCAACACCACTGTTGGTCAAATATTGTCCCTTCACCTCAACCTTGTCGCTCGGAATAATAGGCACTCCACGCCAAAGGATAACTTTCTGTCCGTACAATTCGGTCGTGACAGGAGGCACTCCGCGCCATGTACACTCACGTTCGAAAGCAGCAATAGCACGAGGGTTGGCAATGAAGAAAGAAGGTTCTTTCCAAACGAGCGACAACAGTTCGTCTAAATCGTCTGGAGTAGGAGAACCGTAACGGGTGGTAATACGATAAGAAGGATTCACGCTTGCCAACAGACCGAAGTGCTTGTTGTTGATGAGTTCCCATTCCTGGCGCTCCTTAATACTCTCGATACTGAGGCGGAGCTGTTCTTCCAGCTGGTTGAACGGATTGTTGTAAAGGTCGCTCACACGGGTGTGGACACGTACAACAGTCTGAAGGGTGTTCAAAGAGTATTCCTTTGGCTTTTCCTCGTAGTCGATATAGGTTTCAGGAATGATGTTGTCTTCTTCGTGACCGCTAACGAGGTCGATGTGGCGTTCGCCATGTTCGTTAAGGGTAGCCTTCAAGCGGAGGTGTTTATCGACTGCCTGCTGGAACTGTGCCCTGAAGTCAGGAATATCTTTAACGATGTTGCCCAGTTCGCTGCTCTTCAATACAAGAAATACAGAAGGAGTTACCGCACGAACCGTAACAGAGGCAAGGTTGTCGCTGAGCAGGTCGGCTTCACCGAAATACTCACCAACACCCAACAGCGAAATACGGAGGTCTTCGCCATGAGGGCCTTTGTGGCTGACTTCAGCCTGACCGTCGGCAACAATGAAGAATTTCTGCTCGTCGTTCGCCTCGGTAATCAGTTCGGAGTTGATGTCAACTTCAACGGTTTCAAACAGTCGGGCCAAACGGATTACGATATTCTCGTCGAAATGAGAAAAGAGGGGAATCTGTTTCAAACTTTCAGCCTTGAAACTTGGTACACCGTTGAAATACTCGATAGCAATGCGGCCACCACGTTTCAGTTCAACCTTGGTGCTGTTAACACGGAAAGTACCGCTGTCGACCTGTACCCAAGGCAGGAGTTTAAGAAGTAGGCGAGGAGATATGGCTCCCATTTGGGGAGCGGTCTTGGTGGTATTCGCTAAGTTTCGTGCAGATGACGTAGTTACGCTACGCTGTGCGTTGTCTAAAATGTTCTCTGACATAGATGTTATATTTTAATTATTATTTTTTTATTGTTACTTTATGTGTAGTTCCCTCAACATGTTCGATGGAAAGAACTTCGAACCCCTGTTCGATAGCACTTTTCGGAACATTGTTCAAAGGTTCTCCTTCAGAGAGCAACACCTCAAGAATCTCGCCTTCTTTCAGCTTGGCCAATTCTAACTTGGTTTTCACGAAAGTCATTGGGCAATGTTCTTTTGTAATGTCAAGTATATGACTCATATATGCTAAAGTTTTTGTTTTTAAATGAATAAAGTCTGGCCGCCCTCACTAATATCGAGGAAGGTGGAAACTCCCAACACATCTTTCACCTCGTGAATGAAATCGCTTTTTTGCAGTCCGAGTATGTGCATAGCCATCTCGCAAGCATAGATATTAACATTCAAAGCAACAGCAGCTTCAACCAACTCTTCGAGAGTGGCCACGTTGTTCTTACGCATGAGGTAACGGAATATTTTCGGACCTATGCCACAGAAATTGAAGCGACTACTTGGTGTAACCGATATACCACCCATCATAAAACCAAAAATCTTGGTCAGCCAGTTGCTGCCAATGAAACTACGCCCTTTCTTCTGCTTAATGGCGTCTAATCCCCAAAAAGTGAAGAAGATGTTAACTTCGTAGCCAACAGCAGCCGCACCTGTTGCAAGAGTAAATACCGCTGTCAGTTTGTCAAAATCACCACTAAAAGCTATCAACGACAACTTTTTGGGTTTGTTTGAAGTGTTTTCAGGAGTCTCTATCATATGAAATGGATTTTATGTTCATTTGAAAATGTCGCTCGACAGGTACCGCTCGCCTGTATCAGGCAAGATGGCAACAATCAGCTTACCCTCATTTTCGGGGCGTTTTGCCAATTGAATAGCCGCATAAACGGCAGCTCCACTCGAAACACCAGCAAGCACGCCTTCTGTTTTTGCCAGTTGTCGCGTTTGCTCTATGGCTTGTTCGTTTTTAACCTTTATCACCTCGTCGATTATCGACACATCAAGAATTTTAGGTATAAATCCGGCACCAATGCCCTGAATCTGGTGCGGACCAGCCGCCTCGCCCGACAAAACAGCCGAACTGTATGGTTCAACGGCAACAACCTGGATTTTCTTTTTCTTTTTCAATTCTTGTCCCACACCGGCAATGGTACCTCCTGTTCCCACTCCAGCTACGAGAATGTCAATTTTCCCCTCAGTGTCCTTCCATATTTCTTGTGCTGTCGATACTTGGTGTATTCCTTTGTTGGCATAGTTCTTAAATTGTTGTGGAATAAAGGTGTTGCCAATCACCTTCGCCAATTCTTCAGCTTTATTTATAGCACCACTCATTCCTTCGTGGGCAGGCGTGAGCGAAAGCTGTGCACCCAACGCCCTCAACATCAGCCTGCGCTCAATGGTCATACTGTCGGGCATCGTCAGAATCAGACGATATCCCTTTACAGCCGCAGCAATGGCCAAGCCAATACCAGTGTTACCGCTTGTGGGTTCAATAATAGTGGTGTCTTTGTTTAGCAAACCGCGCCTCTCAGCGTCTTCAATAAGGGCAAACCCAACACGGTCTTTCACACTTCTTCCCGGGTTATACGATTCCAGTTTCACAACAATTCTGGCTTTAACATCTTGGAATTTCTCTAGTTTACCCAATTCCAGCAAGGGTGTATTTCCTATAAGGTCTGTGATTCTGTTTGCTATATTTGCCATAAATAATTCGCTATTTTATTATTTACAAAGTTAGGGATAGACTGCAGCTCTATCAATCGCACATTTAAGTGAATAATCATACCACAAATGTGGTATGTGCTGAAAGGATGGAACGGTCCGTGACAGACTTCTCACTGCCTCAGTATAGACCGTTCCATTTTGTTCTTGATTTTTATTTTTTGTGGAAAATGCTTACAATACGGTGCAGTGCGTCAGCTAATTGGTCAATTTCTTCAAAGGTGTTGTATAAGGCGAACGACGCGCGCACCATACCTTCTACACCAAACGTCTGCATAACGGGTTGGGCACAGTGGTGTCCGGTTCGGACGGCGATGCCCAACTTGTCGAGTAGTGTCCCGACATCGTAAGGGTGTATTCCTACTATGTTGAACGATATAACGCTGCTTTTCCCCCCGGTTGTACCATAAAAGTGGATGCCCTTGACAGCAGACAGTTTCTTGTAAGCGTATTCAGTTAGATTTCTCTCGTGATTTACGATCTTATCCATACCAATGGATTTGACATATTTAATTGCCGCAGCCAGCGCTGTTGAACCTATATAGTCGGGTGTGCCTGCCTCAAATTTGAAAGGAAGGGGAGCAAAGGTGGTTTTTTCAAAGGTAACACGGTCTATCATATCGCCACCGCCCTGGTAAGGTTGCAGTTTTTCCAACCATTCCTCTTTACCATACAGCACGCCAATACCTGTCGGACCATATACTTTGTGACCAGAAAAAGCGTAAAAGTCAACATCGAGTTCCTGCACGTTTATTATTTCGTGAGCAGCACCCTGTGCTCCATCGACCAAAACAGGCAGGTTGTGTCTGTGCGCAATCTCCGCTATCTTTTTAATAGGGTTTACCGTCCCCAACGTATTCGAAATGTGTGTGACGGCTATAATTTTTGTTTTCTCGTTTATAAGTTCGTCTAACTTATCAAGGACAAGCGCTCCTTTTTCGTCAAATGGAATCACTTTTAGCTTTACACCTGATTGCAACTGCCAGGGTACAATGTTGCTGTGGTGTTCCATTTGGCTGACGATGACCTCGTCGCCTGGCTGCAAAAACGTTTTCCCAAAACTGCTGGCTACAAGGTTTATGCTCTCGGTAGTGCCACGGGTAAAGATAATTTCGTGCGTATGACGGGCATTAATAAACGAACGGACAACTTCGCGCGCGGCCTCGTGCTCTTCGGTAGCCTGTTGGCTCAGGAAGTGAACCCCTCTGTGTACATTTGCATTGGTGTTGAAATAGTTTTTTTCAATTTTAGAAACTACACAGCGCGGTTTCTGTGTGGTTGCACCATTGTCGAAATAAACCAGTTTATTGCCGTAGACTTCCGTTTGCAGAATCGGAAAATCTTTTCTAACTTTCTCTATATCGTATGTGTAACTCTTGTCGTATTTAATACTCATAAACCTCTCCCTCCAGTTAAATTAATTAATTCTAAATCGAAATAACGACCCCTCTTGTAATCCCATATCGGGGGACAATGCCGACAAAACGCCTTTCAACCCCCAACGTTCGGGGTGAATATCGGTATGCGCCTTCTGCTCAATAAGATGTAACGACGGATTCCTGTTTCTTATAGCATCGCTTTCGCTAACATAGCATTTAAACGATACATTAAAACCCTCCAACGCATCAATGCCCGAGGCCTGAATGCGGTTTCCGAACATCTCGAAATACAACTCGCCTTTCACAAAGTGGCTGGTAATGTTGTTAAAGACATGTATGATATCTTTCTTATCGAAGTACATGAGAACCCCCTCGAAAACAAAGACGATATTATCGTTCTTATGTTTTTCATAGAGGAACTTGAGCCAATCGCTATCGAGAACAGACCCCGACAGAAAGATGTTATTCTCCGATTCTGGAATCAATTTCCGCCTCAGTTCAATAACATCGGGCAAATCGAGGTCATAGTACACAGCCTTGGCCTTGCTCCCTATACGTTGGTAACGGGTATCGAGCCCACACCCAACATTAACAATAACCACATTGTCGTGTTTGCTGCAAAAGTCAACTAGACAGTCGTCGAAATAGCGTGCCCGAATAACACAACAAAGTGCGCTCTCGTAGTTCTCGGTCAGTAGGGAAAAATCGTAATCAATGGATTCTAATAATGATTCTGCCATCTCGTCGTATAAGATTGCATCGCTTCTCTTACTTTCTTGTGCCCTCACGAAAAGCGGAATGAGTAGGGTAGGAGAGACTGCCGATTTGAAAACAATTTTTTCCTTCATTCTTTGACTGTTTTAGTGTTGAATACCTGTGTATAGTGTTTGAATGCGCTCTACCTGTTCTATGCGCTTGTCTTCCAGCTTTTCTACCTTTCCCACTTGTGGATAAAGACCTGCCGAAAAGTAACGGTCGCCACGATCAGGAAGGATAGCCACCACATTGGCCGGATGGTCAATTTCTTGGGCCAGTTTAATAGCCGCAGCAACAGCAGCACCCGACGATGTACCGGCAATAATACCTTCTTTGAGGGCTAACAAACGTGAGGTGTCGAAGGCTTCACGATCGTTTATTTTGATGACCTTGTCGACCAGACTCATATCCATAGTGTTTGCGATAAAGTCGTTACCAATACCTTCAATGTTGTAGTCGGAATGTTCGCCACCTCCCATTGTTGAACCCACAGGGTCGGCCAAAACACCCACCAAGTTCGGATTCTTTTCTTTCAAATACTTAACTACGCCTGAATAAGTGCCGCCACTACCAGCACCCGCAACCAAATAGTCGACTTTACTGTCTAAGTCAACATAAATTTCAGGTCCGGTGGTTTCGTAGTGAGCCAGAGGGTTGCTCATATTGTTGAACTGTTCCAACGATATTGAATTCGGAATCAGCTGTTTCAGTTCGTTGGCCTTTACAGTTGCACCCCTCATACCCTCGGAACGGGGTGTGTTGACTATTTCTGCACCATAAGCCGCCATTAGGGTTTGTTTTTCAATTGAAAACTTGTCAGGTACCACAAAAATCACCCTATAACCACGGTTAAGTGCGGCAAATGCTATTCCGAGACCTGTATTTCCTGCGGTTCCTTCAATAATAGTGCTTCCTTTTTTCAAAAGACCTTTCCGCTCGGCATCTATAATCATATAGGCGGCAGTTCTGTCTTTAACACTACCAGACGGGTTCCATAATTCCAGTTTACCAAATAGGTTTACGTGACTTGGTACGTCCAAATTTGAAAGTTTAACGAGAGGAGTGTTACCTATCAACTCCTTCATTGAATTATAGTAATGCATAATAGTCTGTTTTATGGTTCATCATTTTTTACTTTTCTCTATGGCATTGTTTAAATCTTCAATCAGATCCTCTGCCTCTTCAATGCCAACCGACAGGCGGATGAGGCCGTCGGTGATGCCGATCTCCTTGCGTATATCAGCGGGTATTGAGGCATGGGTCATAGAAGACGGGTGACAGACTAGCGACTCTACACCACCCAGACTTTCGGCGAGGAGAATGAGTCGTAGTTCTTGAAAGAAACGTTTATAATCGTACTTCTGTTCATCGAGTTCAAAAGATATCATGGCTCCGCCATTCCGGGCCTGTTTACGGTTCACCTCGTAGCCTGGGTCAGATTTGAGGCCAGGGTAGTAAATATTTTTAACAGCGGGATGTTGTTGCAGATAAGTGGCTATCTTTTCGGCATTTTGTACATGTCGGTCAAGCCTTACGCCAAGGGTTTTTATACCTCTGCTAATCAAGTAAGAATCAAATGGAGGAAGAACAGCGCCGATGGAATTCTGCAAGAAACCGATTTTTTCCTTTTGCTCTTCTGTGCTCACCACAACCAGACCGGCAACGCTGTCGCTGTGCCCTCCCAAATATTTGGTAGCCGAATACACTACAATATCGGCACCCAGGTCAAGCGGACGTTGTAGATAGGGGGTCATAAATGTATTGTCGACAATGACGGTAAGACCGTGTTTGTGGGCGATATTGGCAACTTCCCGGATGTCGGTGATGCTGAGAAGCGGATTGGCCGGACTTTCAATCAGCACGGCTTTAGAGTCAGGAAGTATTTGCGACTCGAAGAGTTTACTGTTGTTGGTGCTGACAAAGGAGTAATTCAGTCCGTAGTTTTTCCACACTTTGTCGAGAAGCCGATAGGTGCCACCGTACACATTGTTGGAAATAAGTATGCGGTCGCCCCCTTTAAACAGGTTTAAAACTGTTGATATGGCAGCCAAACCTGAAGCAAAGGCAAAACCTGCCAAACCATGGTCAAGTTCGGCTATTTGAGCCTCGAGTGCCTCGCGGGTCGGATTTCCACTCCGGGCGTACTCGTAACCACGACGACGGTTTCCCAAACCATCTTGTTTAAATGTAGAAGAAAGGTAGACAGGTACGTTAACCGCACCGGTAAACTCATCAAGCGAGATGCCGCCGTGAATGACAGCTGTGTTTATATTCTTGAATTTTGCCATATTTTTCCCTAATATAAAAGGGTATGCTTTTCTACACACCCTTTATTGTTTATTGTACCAGATTGTTCTAAATAGTCCCTCCCTCAGAACGGAAAACAAGGAGGGACAATTGGAACAAGCAATAGAAATTATTTCAACTTTTACGGCCTATTAGTCAAACAAGCCATATTCAACCAATATTTCTTCCAAGCGTTCTTGGGTCATTGGTTTCGGAATGACGAACTGGGTATTGTGCTCAATTGCATCGGCAAGCTGGCGGTAAACCTCGGCTTGAGCTGACTCTGGATCAAAATCGATAACCGTTTTTTTACGGATTTCAGCCCTTTGAACAATGTTGTCACGTGGTACAAAATGAATCAACTGTGTTCCAAGTTCTGCCGAGAAAGCTTTCAGTAAGTCTAACTCGCGGTCAACGTTACGGCTGTTACAGATAATACCACCCAAACGTACACCACCTTGTTTGGCATAACGGGCTATACCTTTTGAAATATTATTGGCAGCATACAAAGCCATCATTTCACCACTGGCAACAATGTATATTTCTTTTGCCTTGCCTTCTCTGATAGGCATTGCGAAACCACCGCAGACCACGTCACCCAACACATCGTAGAAAACGTAATCCAAATCTTCGGTGTAAGCACCCAGACGCTCAAGGTAACCGATTGAAGTGATGATACCGCGGCCTGCACAACCTACACCCGGTTCAGGGCCACCCGACTCAACACACCGGGTTCCTTTAAATCCGACCTTCAAGATCTTGTCGAGTTCCAAATCCTCACCTTCCTCACGAAGTGTGTCTAACACCGTACGCTGTGCCAATCCGCCAAGAAGAAGTCGGGTAGAGTCTGCCTTAGGGTCGCACCCCACAACCATGACGTTTTTACCAGCTTCGGCCAAACCAGCGGTCAGATTCTGGGTGGTGGTTGATTTACCGATACCGCCTTTCCCATAAATAGCAATTTGTCGAATTTCCTTTGCCATATTTCTCTTACGTATATAATTTATTTTATTATCCTGATTATTTGCCACCAACAGTGGCAGAGTAAATGTGCTCGATGAACGAGAGCGCACCTTTATAACCGATGTACGATTTGTTTACAACCAGCGACTCAGTGGTCGGTGAGCTAGACTCTAACAAGAGGGCACCGTGGTCGCGAGCATAGTCAATCTCCCAAGTTGTACCGATGATGAGTGGAACACCAGGACCGAACGTCACTTCTTTTTCCAAGATCTGCTGGACGGTGTATCCGTCTTCTACAAAGTCTGGTTCAATTGCAACACCGTCGCTCAGGTGTTTGTATTCTTCTGCTAATGCGGCCCGGTATTTTTCTGGCGGATTGTCGGTAACGATTGTCTTTTTCGGAATCAGTCCAATCTGGTCAGCCAGGAACTTAGTGTAAGCAATGGCATAGTCGCTGTTAGCTATTACCGCAAATTCAGATGGAAGACCGAACCAGTATTCAGAGAAGAACTCAGCAAAGTGCTCAATGTAGTAATAATAGAGTTCAGCTTCCCTTTTGATGAACTTTTCCGATTTCTTCTTGTCGATTCCCGCATATTCAACCACTTTGCGGATAAAGGCGGTAGTGGCTTCTTCACCTATTGGAAGAACTGGGATGTGCAAGTAAGGCTGGTTGTATTTTTCCTTCAGTTTCTCAACTGTTTCCAATCCTACCCACGACGAGATTATCAGGTTAAACTGAGCTTTCGGAATCTTCTTCCAAGCTTTGACACCCTCGTTTTCCGGTCCGAACAGAATGTTGACCTTCAAACCAGCCCCTCTCAGTATTCGAACAATTTCCTCGTAGTCGCCACGCCAGTTCTGGTTGTAGTAAGGCGTCTCGAACCAAAGGTTAACCAAACCTGGAGTTTTTTCACCATCGTAATCACCAACAAACTGATCGATGATAGACTGAACCACAATTTCATGACCAGTCAGGTTAGTCCCTTTAAAACCACCAGTATCGGCACATACGATCGGATAACCTTTGTCGCGGTATTTTTTTACAACACTTGGAACATCGTCGCCAATCAGTTCACCCGAACATCCGGTCAGCACCACATACAAGTCGCCCTTTATAACGGCCAAACTTGACTTGATAAGGTTATCGAGCGTTTTTAGACCACCGAACACCACATCGTTCTCTTGCACATTGGCACTTGGCAGGTTACCGCCACCTGCTCCGTAGGAACCTTGGAAACCATTGTCGAAGCTCTGCATAAAGAACTGTTTGTACATGCAGCCAGGTCCGCAGTTGGCAATAGGCACACCGCCTTTTATGCCCAGCACAGAGTAGGCTGCTCCGACGGTACATCCGTAATAGGGATTGGTAATAGAGCCGTTCTTAGGTCGCTTGACCAGTTTAAGCTTTTGAGGATTTATCTTATCTGACATTGTTATCGTATTTTGCTTAAATTTATTTGATTACAGTATCGAGGATTTCAGGATGCTTTGCAAGTAAGAAAGGATCGTCTTGCTGCTTCCACCACTTCGAGTACGGAGATTCTACATGACGATTCAACACTTGGTTGAACTTCTTACGTGCGAGGATGCCTTTCAACATCTCACCAGTCCTTATTATACCCTCGTAACCTACAGGTATGTGCTCGTCACCCATTGCAAGGGCCGGAATTCCCATTTTTGCTGCTTCTGGAGCCAAGCCCTGGTGACGGATAACGACAAAGTCAGTTTTAACACGGCGGAACACCTGTGGCAACTGGTAGGCTTGTGTTTTCGACACAGAGTAGTGTTCAATATCGCCATAGTTGTCGACGAACTCCTTCAACGAATCTTGGTGCTTACCAGCTCCGTCGTATACCGGGTCGTGGTGGAAAACAATACTTCCCTGAACCTCGATACCCAACTCCCTCAGCACAGAGAGAAGACCATGCGCATAGGCCGAACCAGTCATGATAAAGCCCTTGACTCCCTTATAGAATTCGCGCAATTCGGCAACTTTTGGAGCAATACGTTTGTGTTCACTTTCAATGTATTCCTCGGTCTCTTTCTCTTTACCTACGACTTTTGCGATGGCCCTGAGCCAAGCGTCGGTACCTGCCAAACCGTAAGGCTGTGGCGCGTCGATTTGTGGAACTCCGAAGTGTTGTTCAAGCGCAGTTGCGAGATACGAACCCAGCGTATGACAGAAAGTAGTGGTGGCGACCGCCTCACTGGCTTGATGCATTTCGTTATAGTTCGCACAGTCTATCATATAGTTAACCCTTAAACCCAGAGGAGCCAACAATTGGGTAAAGTAGTCTGTTCCCCAAAGAGCGACAATGTTGATGAGGTCTTTCTGTATCTTTTCTGGATTTCTCTTCACAATCTGTCGTGCGACACCGTGTTGCGAGATGTCGAAACCTGTACTCCAGTGTTTACTTCTGAAACCTTCACAGTGTAGGGGAACCACAGGTACACCCACTTCTGCCTCCATCTCTTCAGCTATGCTGTCGATGTCTTCACCGATAATGGCTGTAGCACAAGCCATGCTCACGAAAATAGCTTTCGGATTGTAACGCTCCTTCGCCTCTCTGATAGTTCTTTTCAGTTTATCGCTCGCTCCGAACACCATATCCTTTTCAGAGAGGTTAGTGCTCATGATTTTCAGGTTCTGCAATTTCTTCTTCCTTCTGACAAGACCATTGTGAAAGGCGAGGTTGAACCAAGGATTGTCTGCAGAGCAGCCGATAGGCGCATGCTGGATGAGGATACAGTCTTCAGTGTTACCGATCTGGCACTCCACAATGGCGTTTGCACACATGGTTTGCTGGTTCAGCGGCGACTTTAATTCGCATAGACGACAGTTGCCGCCTTTACCGCCACCACAACCATGGCCCTGCTTTTTCTCGCTACGGCCTTCGTAGTCTGACTCCTCGATAAGTTGCGAGGCTTTACCGTCCCAACCGATTATGGTACCCAATCTCATCTCACGGTTTTCAACCGTCGACATGTCTAAATTTATCTTCTTTACCATTTTTTGCTTTTTTATATTTTATCCGTGCGAGAATGTCTCCTCAATTTGTAATTTCCGTTGATATACCTGTTCAGAAACATCTTTCTTTCCAGGAACTCCGATAGCATCGGCTCTGCACCTTTGGCAATGGCGGAAAACATCAATGTATTTTTCAGCTTGAAGGCGGGCTTTGAACAAGTCTTTGCAATCTGGTGCAGGCTCGTCTTTCAAGTCGTGCTGGGGTATTAAAGGAATTATGTTATAGATTTTTGCCCCTGCCTCTTTCACCGCCTTGGCAATTTCACCAATGTGCTCACCATTAATGCGTGGAACTAAAACTGTATTAACCTTTACGGTTATTCCGGCATCTGCTATCAGTCTGATTCCTTTTAATTGGTTCTCGATGAGAATTTTTGCAGCTTCTTCTCCTTTTATGTGTACTCCGTGATACAAAATGCCCCGGTTAAGTTGTGCCTCTATTTTCGGGTCAACAGCATTCACTGTAACAGTTAGAGAATCGATACCAACCTCAATGATTTCTTCGGCCCTTTCTGGTAGTAACAATCCGTTGGTACTCATACATTTAAAGAGTTTCGGATATTGTTTCCCAATCAGTCGGAACGACTGCAGGGCAAAATCAGAAGCCAGGGTATCACCCGGACCCGCTATACCGGCAACAGTCAGTTCAGGGCAAAGTTCCAATGAACGTCGAATCACCTCAATGGTTTCTTCCGGACTAATCACGGTAGCCGAAACACCAGGCCTTTTCTCATATTTGTTTATTTTTCTGTCGCAAAAACTGCACTCTATGTTGCAGGTTGGACTTGTAGGAAGGTGTATTCTGCCAGTCTGTCCCATCCCTCCTTTCGCAAAGCACGGATGTTGTTTGCTTAGTTGTTCGTATGTGGTTGCCATTTATCAGTCTCGTATAATCGTGTTTGTATTATGTTATGGATCAGAGGCTCGATAGGTGCAGTAGTTTCATACACATGTTTGCCATGACCTTCAATATAATTAGCCGCCCCTTCACCTATTTTTGAAACGAAAATCGCCTGTACGTCGGCTAACTTTCCAACAACTGAACAGAAAGCTTTTTCTTCATTTCCACCGCTGCAACAAGAAGCCAAGCAGGCAGCCGTTGTTTGGCGCGGCCCCAGGTATTTGCACTCACCTTCCGAATTGAACTCAAATACGTGGAAATGATCGGCCAGACCAAAGTGAACATCAACTTTAACACCCTTTTTGCTGGCAACGGCTATCCTATAATTGCTTGACATTTCTGTTTAATTTATAAGTGGAAAAAATATGGAATACTGAATTTAGATGGCGTCGAATGCCTGCTGCAAATCGTCGATGATGT
>DGTD01000129.1 GCA_002396385.1 Bacteroidales bacterium UBA4345 | reverse complement strand
GCCCTTCTACACCAACGGGTCCTTCTACACCAACGGGCCCTTCTACGCCAACGGGTCCTTCTACACCAACGGGCCCTTCTACACCAACAGGCCCTTCTACACCAACAGGCCCTTCTACACCAACAGGCCCTTCTACACCAACAGGTCCTAATGAAATACTAACAGATAATGGTAGTCATAGCACAGTTACCGTGACTAAAGATATGGCTATTAAGATATTTACGTATTTTATTTATGATGTGATGTCGAGTGAAAAGTATGCTTATTCTTCAAAATTAGATATCCATGATAACTATACTTACAAGAAATTAATCCACTTATTAAAGGATAAGAGTAGTTACTATTATTCTGCTAGTGATGATAACTTAGGTTCTCCAAAACAACAAATATATGAACTTATATCTTCTTTAATAGATTTCGAACCTCTTGAAATCAGTAATGGTGATCAATATGAATTTGTAAGACAGGTCTGTGCACTTGTCGCCTCTGAGTTAGTTAGAGCAAATACGAAAAATTATACAATTGATGATTATAATAAAATACCAAAGGCCTCAAATTGTAAAATGTGCGATTTTTCTAAGTGTAAGGCAATAACACAGGTTCTTGATTTTGTTCAAACAAAATGTGGTAGAACTGGAGATTTTGCATATACTGTGCCGATGTTCCTTGTTGATGAAAATTATATGACTTTACCATACATACTAAAGCGAATTGATGAATAAAATGAAAAAATACATATTTATACTTCTATCACTTTTATATGTGAACGTTTTTGCCGTTGATGTCAACGACTTAAAGGACAAGAGTGGAGAAGAAATTCTTGGTGATTTGAATAATATCAAGGATTTTGGTGTTGGCTTTAATATGCCAGTTGGTTTCGAAGGTGAATTCGGTCAGATTTATTTCTATGCGGCACTCGACAATATGAAAATGGTGAGAGGTGAAAATCTCGGCGATAACATGACCAAAGCCGAAGCTGTTATTAAAGTGACCTTGCCATTCTTACCTGAACAGGGTGGGGAATCGAATGCCATTTGCTTTAAGGGCGATGTCTTCTTCAAAAAGGGTGACCCCGAACAAAGAACTCGTATATATCTAGATAGAAATTATACAATTCCTCTTCTTAAAGACAAGGCTAATTTGGTTTTTGTAAAAGATCCGTCAACAGTAAAAAAAGAGTTGGGGGATTGTAAATTGCCCGATGAAAGCAAAGATGGAAGTAACTATGTCGAGTTTAACTGTAATGGTGTGCAGGCTGTACACTTACAAGGCTATGTAGACTTCCTTGACTACTTGGTGGCCATGAAAAAAGGCAAGGTTCAGGATAAAATGCCAGAAAAAAAAGATCAACATGGTAATATAATAGAACAAAAGAATACAAATCCTGAATATGAGGCCTGGACTGAAAAAGAGGATAAGCATGTCCGTGCGGTTTTCTCTCTTGACGCCAAAGGTGGTTTTGTTTCAAAATTGTGTTTTTCTTCTCCTTTCAAAGTAAAAGACGCAAAAAACTTTGTGTTTGAGGTTTCAGATGCTGTCATTGATTTGAGTACTGTGAAAAATGCGCCTGATTTTGAACTCCCATCAGGATATATGCCACAGGGACTTTCAGCTGAGACCTGGACTGGGTTTGCGCTTAGGAAACTGACTTGCTATTTCCCTGAAGATTTTAAATTGAATGACTCTGATAAAATTCCCGAAGCTACAGTCTACGATATGTTTATCGATGATTATGGTTTTACGGGAAAGGCTAAAGGTGAACACTTGGTTAATAAAAATCTAGGTAATGCAGGTGCTAGAATCTCACTAGATAATGTTGCTGTCGAGTTCTACCAAAACGAATTTATGAAGGGAGAAATGGATGGCGGCATTGATATTCCTTTCTTAAAAAAGGTCTCAAGTAAAGATGCATTGACGCATGCTAATACTGAGCAAGAATTGTTAAACAGAGAAAACAATTCAAATGACGTATTGAAATTCGATTATTCTATTCGTGTATCATTACATACCGACGAGAAAACTGGCGATAAGAAATATGGATTTGCAGGTAAGGCCACAACTGGCGAAGCAGGACAAACCTTCCAAGTTCCATTTACCGACAAGGCTACTGTAACGCTTAACCCTGGTACGGGTGTTTATATCACAAATTATTATAGAGATGTAGAAACCTCAACCATCTCAGCTAATACCTCGGGTGATGCTGCTACGGAAGACTCTGTTGGACGCTTGCGTTTCAAAATCGTTCTTAATGGCTCGCTCGATTTGGCTTCTGCTGCTGCTTCCAAAGGAGAAGCTGGTGGTTCCCTTCTAGGTTATGATTGTAAATTCGAGGGAATCGCATTTGAGGGTCTCACTTTCCAAAATGTTGGGAAAAAGGTATCTCTTGACCGACTTGCTTTGAAGGGTAAGCTAGAAACTAAGTTCTTAGGCATGACACTGACTTTGAACGAACTCGGGTGGAGGAATGGAAAACCAACTATAAATCAAAAGTTTAAAGTTGATGAAGAAGCCTGCGGAGGTTTGATTATGGATGCTAAAATACAGGTTATTCCTAACGGCAGCGGTAATATCGCTCCTGATTTTGGCGGCTTGTTCAAAACCTTCTATGGAACGGTGAAAAACAGCGGAATTGCGGAAAATTGGCACTTCGGTGGTATTGATGTAAATCACATTGGTCTTGATGCAGACATAGGTGCTATAAAGTTGAAGGGTGAGATTGATTTGTATAAAGATGACGACGTCTTCGGCAAAGGATTTAAAGGTAAGGTAGACCTTACTATTAAGCCAGTTGACGTAACAGCCAATGTACAGGCTTGTTTTGGTAGTGTTACCAAAAATAATGAAAAGGTTAAGTATTGGTTTACTAAAGCGGGCTGTAGTTTTCCTAATAGCGGTATTCCAGTATTCTCAGGCCTTTATTTGAAGAGTCTGACTGGTGGTGCTTATTATCATATGAATAATAATGTTAAAAGAATTCCAGTAGACCAATGGCCAGAAGAATATGCGCCAGACGATCCAAATACTCCTTTTGTGTTTGCTGACGTGAAAGATTATGTTCCTGATCCGAATATCAAACTGGGTATAATTGCTGGTGTTGGCTTGATTTTTGGAGGCGAAAATTTAGCAAATTTGAATGCGGAGCTGAATATCAAATTTGCCGGCGATTTTGCTGTTGAACAAATTACCATTGGTGGTGATTTCTCTATGATAGCTCCAACTCCTAAATTTGTGACTGACGCCGCAAAAAAATTGGAGAAAGTTGAAAAATATATGGCAAAATTGGCCAATGAGTCAAAAGTATGTTCTGCACTGAGAGATGACTTCTTAAAGCCAACTGATCCTAAAGATGAAAATAACAATGATATTCTTGGAAAAATTGCCCCTAGTAGTGGTACAATACATGGTTGGGCTAAAATCGATTATATTCCTTCTGAAAAGTTCTTCAATTTGAACTCTGCTGTAAAAGCGGATTTTGGCGAATTGATGGAAGGTTATGCCAGCGTAAATATGCGAATCTCTCCTGAAAAATGGTATTTCCGTATTGGTTCCGACACCTATCCTGCTTATTTGAGGTTCCTGGGTGGTATTGCTGAAGGTAAAACCTACTTTATGACAGGAGAATTGCCAAGCCCTAATTTGAAACCTTTGTCTCCTGACGCGGCTAATAAGTTTAAGAGTGTATCTTATTCAGCCGACGAGGTGGCAACCGATAAAAAAGCACATGGTGTGGCATTTGCCGTTAACACACGTGCGGATCTTTCTTTTGATAAATTTCCATTAGTATTTGCCGGGTTCTATATCGAAGGTGGCTGTGATTTGCTGCTAACCGATTGTCCACGTCCTAGTAAAGGAAATTCCAAGTGGAGGGCCAAAGGAAGTATTTATGGAGACTTCGGTGTAGATCTGGGCGTGAATTTGTACTTTACTAAAATTCCTGTTATTGAGGCTAATGCATTCTTTGGACTGAAAGGTGCTGCACCTTCTCCTTTACAAGGAGACGCAATTGCAAGTTTCAATTTAAAGGTTGGTCATATAATTGACACTTATGCTGATTTGCACGTTCATATGGGGCCAAAAGAAGAAGTTACCTGTCATTAATTTTGTATAAAATAGAGAAATGCGAAATATTAATAAACTAATTGTATTTGTTGTCCTTTTGTGCAACGCTTTCGCCGGTCTTAGTCAGCAAAAGTTCGACATTGTTTTAAAGGCCTATTATACAGGTTATAATACGCTCTTACGTTGGTATCCCAAAGATATAGAAACTTACCAAAAGTGCGTGGAAGAAGGTTTTGTGGTAGAAAGACGCCAACCAGGTTCTGTGGAAGGTTGGACTACTTTAAGTCCTATAATAAAAGGCTCTTTTGGCGATATCTTTAATCTTGAAAAGAAGACGAAGGAGGCGGCTCTCCTTAGTATGATTCTTTATAAGGATCTTACAATGGAGCGAATTAAACAGGAAATGCCAGATTCATTAGACGCATTTAAAGAGGAATACCGCCAAATGACTGCCAATCCACAGGCAAAGTCTTTGTACTATGCGATGTTTTTGCTTTCCACCGAATTTAGTGTGGATATTGCAAAGTATGCTGCTTTGAACTATTTGGACGATAAAGTGCAGACACAGCAGGTGTACGAATATAGAGTGCGGCCTAAAAACGAAAAGCTGAAGTTGAACTGTGAAATTGCCAAAATTACTACCAATAAAAAAACTGAACTACCTGCTGTTTCACAACTGAAGTCTCTTAGAAACGATAAGTCGGTCAGATTCAGTTGGTTCTTGACTCCTGAAATGGATGAGGCATATTCGGGATACGATTTGGAACGTAGTGAAGACGGGATTCATTTTAAGAAGGTGAACGAACGACCTATTATTCATATTACTATGTCTGATGTAGACAAGGACTCTATCTTTTATAGAAGTGATTTGCCTGAGTGTGGGAAAAAATACTATTACCGTATAGTAGGTTTAAGTGGTTTCGGCTTTACTGGTAAACCAAGCAATGTGGTTACTGAGAAATGTGTAGACCGATACACGGTTCGTCCGATGGTGAATACCATTAGGTTTAATAATAAAGTTGAGGCTGAAATCACATGGACGGTTGATAATCCGGACAAGCAAGAAATTAGAGCTTTTGAAGTGCAACGTGCCAGACATCTTCATGTGACTGGTGTTGATTCTTTTGAGGCCATCTCTAAACGTCTGTCACCGAAAACTTTCTCGTTTGTTGATAAAAAGCCGTTTAAAACCAACTATTACCGTATAGCCGCTTATGGCGATGAGGGGCAGGTGGGTTATAGTAACATTGTGTTTAAATATCCTGCTGATACGATGCCTCCTTCAATACCTACAGGCTTGAAGGGTGTTATTGATTCTGCTGGTATTTGTACTTTGACGTGGAATCAGAACCCAGAGGATGACATTAGGGGATACCGTGTTTTTGTTTCTAACGATAGCACATTTGAATTCCTTTGTTGTACTGATACTATATTGAAAGAAACAAAGTATACTACAAAGTTGTTCTTAGGCTCGTTGACGAATGATATTTATTATAAGGTACAGGCTGTTGGCGGTAACTATGCTCACAGTGGTTTGTCTCCGTTCATCAAGTTAATGAAGCCAGATACCATACCTCCAGCATTGATTGTCTTTGATGAAATTAAACAAAACGAAGACAATAGTCTTCAGTTCTCCTGGTTCGATAGTCCAAGTATTGATGTGGCTAAAGTAGACTTGTATAGAAAAATTTTACCAGATACCACTTGGACCTTGGCTGAACAATGGACGGGTAAAACCACATCTCGTGTTTTTGCGGATACAGTTGCTTTCGTGGGCGAAAAGGTAACGTATAAATTCAATATATACGACGAGAGTGGAAATGTGGCTGTAGCAGAAATGGTGCCGTACCAAACTAAAATTCTTCGTCAACACTGCTTAAAGAATCTCCGTTTGGTAAAAGACCATAAAGAGGGTGGTATTTTTGTAGAATGGAGCCGTTGTGGATGCCAGATAAAATTTGTACGAATCTTCCGTAAGGAAGACGGAGGTGACTACAAAATAGTAAAAACTGTGAAAGGAAACGACACCAGTTACTTTGACAAGTCGGTTTATGTGGGCCACGAATATGAATATATGGTGCTGCCAATTACCGAAAAGATGTCGGAACCTGAAGTTGAAAAAGTTCAGTTCTGATAAACATTTGGTATTGATAAAATAATCAGCTCCCACACAACGCTATAGGTGTGTTGTGTGGGAGTTTCTTTTTCTTTTGTGTGGAGACCTTCCCACAACGATATTTTCCCCAATAATCCCTATCTTTACAGAAACAAAGGAGGAAGAGCGATGAAATATCCGATCGGCATACAGTCATTTGATGAGATAATCACAGGCGGTTACGTCTATGTGGACAAAACCGAATTGATATATAGTCTGGTAGACTCAGGAAAGTATTATTTTCTGAGCCGTCCGCGCCGTTTTGGTAAGAGTCTGCTGACGTCTACGCTGGAGGCCTATTTCCTAGGCCGCCGAGAACTGTTCAAAGGCCTGGTCATGGAACGCCTGGAAACGGACTGGACGGAGTATCCGGTCTTTCATCTCGATTTCTCAGGAGCTGATTATACAGAAGCAGCTTCGTTAGATACCCGTCTTTCTCTTACTTTAGAAAGTTGGGAGAAAAAATACGGTCGGAATGCGAACGAGAATAACTATGGGGAACGCTTTTATGGCGCGATAGTCCGTGCTCAAGAACAGACGGGGCGAAAAGTGGTCATACTTATCGACGAGTACGACAAACCCTTGACCGACACCATCGGCAACCCTGGTTTGCAGGATGCCAACCGATCGCTGCTGCAAGGCCTCTATGGCGTGCTGAAGCGTGCCGACGCCTACATCAAGTTCGCCTTCCTGACGGGAGTGACCCGTTACGGCAAGTTGGGAATCTTCAGTGCCGCCAACAACCTTGAGGATATATCCATGAGTGAGCATTACGCAACGTTGTGCGGCATCAACGAGGCGGAGCTGCACGCCTGTTTCGATGAAGAAGTGCAGGCGTTTGCTGACAAACTGCAAGTCAGTAAAACAGATATGTACGCACTGTTGAAGCGCAA
Organism: Bacteroidales bacterium UBA4345; assembly: GCA_002396385.1. Classification (GTDB taxonomy): domain Bacteria; phylum Bacteroidota; class Bacteroidia; order Bacteroidales; family Paludibacteraceae; genus Physcocola. The sequence goes on along the minus strand of DGTD01000129.1, from coordinate 3,826 downwards.
GTACGACGGCTACCATTTTAGTGCCTGCTCCGACGGTGTCTATAATCCGTTCAGCCTGTTAGACGCTCTGAAAAACAGGGTGTTGGAAAACAAGTGGTTCTCGACCGGCACGCCGACCTATCTGGCGAGGATACTGCGCATGGGTGATTTTGACCTGACCCAGTTCAACGGCTCTGTTATAGCGACAAAAGTAGATATGGAATCGTTCGGTAACGGAGAGGAGAACGTTCTTGCCGCCCTCTACCAGAGCGGATATCTAACCATCAAAGACTACGACGGCAGTTTGTTCTACAAACTAGGCTTCCCGAACGAGGAAGTGGAGTCGGGCTTTATCCAGTATCTGATGAAGGAGTTCTCCGGCAAACAGTCGGGCCAGTTGAACCGGGACTTGGTGGCGTTGAGGGAACTCATTGGCAGAAACGATGTGGATGGCTTTATGGCGCAGATTCAGAACATCATCGCCCAGATTCCATTCGAGAGCAACGACGCCAAACTGATAGAGGCGAACTTCCGCAATATGGTTTACCTGATTATCAGTTTCACGGGCTACCGCACGAATATAGAGTTCCCGACCCTTGGCGGCCGCATCGACATCTATTTCGAGACGGCCGAGTGCGCCTACATCATCGAGTGCAAGCGCGACGCTACGGCACTATCGGCCTTGGAACAGATCGACGATAAGAAATACGCAGAAAAAGTGTCGGCCACCGGCAAGCGTGTTGTGAAGGTGGGTGCCAACTTCAGCACCACAGCGCGGAACCTGACCGAATGGGTGGTGGGGAAGTAAACGTGTGATAAGAAATCCCCAATAATCCCTATCTTTACAGAAACAAAGGAGGAAGAGCGATGAAATATCCGATCGGCATACAGTCATTTGACAAAATAATAGAAGGCGGTTATGTGTACGTAGACAAGACGGAGCTTGTCTATAAGCTGGTTTCGTCTGGCGAATACTATTTTCTGAGCCGTCCGCGCCGTTTTGGTAAAAGCCTGCTGACGTCTACACTGGAAGCCTATTTCCTAGGCCGCCGGGAACTGTTCAAAGGCCTGGCCCTGGAACGCCTGGAAACGGACTGGACGGAGTATCCGGTTTTTCATCTCGATTTCTCTGGCGAATCTTACACGAGCGGTGATGTCGTCCGTGCCACTCTCGATGATTTCCTGAGTGAAAAGGAAGTTATATACGGTAAGGAAGAAACAGAAGTGTCGTTCGGTTTGCGTTTCATGGGCTTGATAAAACGTGCATACGAGAAGACGGGACGCAAGGTGGTGGTTCTTGTAGATGAGTACGACAAACCCTTGACCGACACCATCGGCAACCCTGGTTTGCAGGATGCCAACCGGTCGCTGCTGCAAGGCCTCTATGGCGTGCTGAAGCGTGCCGACGCCTACATCAAGTTCGCCTTCCTGACGGGAGTGACCCGTTACGGCAAGTTGGGAATTTTCAGTGCAGCCAACAACCTTGAGGACATATCCATGAGCGAGCATTACGCAACGTTGTGCGGCATCAACGAGGCGGAGCTGCACGCCTGTTTCGATGAAGAAGTGCAGGCGTTTGCTGACAAACTGAAAGTCAGTAAAACAGATATGTACGCGCTGTTGAAGCGCAAGTACGACGGCTACCATTTCAGTGCGTGCTCCGACGGTGTCTATAATCCGTTCAGCCTGTTAGACGCTCTGAAAAACAGGGTGTTGGAAGACAAGTGGTTCTCGACCGGCACGCCGACCTACCTGGCGAGGATACTGCGCATGGGTGATTTTGACCTGACCCAGTTCAACGGCTCTGTTATAGCGACAAAAGTAGATATGGAATCGTTCGGTAACGGAGAGGAGAACGTTCTTGCCGCCCTCTACCAGAGCGGATATCTAACCATCAAAGACTACGACGGCAGTTTGTTCTACAAGTTAGGTTTCCCGAACGAGGAGGTGGAGTCCGGCTTTATCCAGTATCTGATGAAGGAATTTACCGGCAAACAGTCGGGCCAGCTGAACAGGGACTTGGTGGCGTTGAGGGAACTCATTGGCAGAAACGATGTGGATGGCTTTATGGCGCAGATACAGAACATCATCGCTCAGATTCCATTCGAGAGCAACGACGCCAAACTGATAGAGGCGAACTTCCGCAATATGGTTTACCTGATTATCAGTTTCACGGGCTACCGCACGAATATAGAGTTCCCGACCCTTGGTGGCCGCATCGACATCTATTTCGAGACATCAGAATGCGCCTACATCATCGAGTGCAAGCGCGACGCTACGGCACTATCGGCCTTGGAACAGATCGACGATAAGAAATACGCAGAAAAAGTGTCGGCCACCGGCAAGCGTGTTGTGAAGGTGGGTGCCAACTTCAGCACCACAGCGCGGAACCTGACCGAATGGGTGGTGGGGAAGTAAACGTGTGATAAGAAATCCCCAATTATCCCTATCTTTACAGAAACAAAGGAGGAAGTGCGATGAAATATCCGATCGGCATACAGTCATTTGACAAAATAATAGAAGGCGGTTATGTGTACGTAGACAAGACGGAGCTTGTCTATAAGCTGGTTTCGTCTGGCGAATACTATTTTCTGAGCCGTCCGCGCCGTTTTGGTAAGAGCCTGCTGACGTCTACACTGGAAGCCTATTTCCTAGGTCGCCGGGAACTGTTCAAAGGCCTGGCCCTGGAACGCCTGGAAACGGACTGGACGGAGTATCCGGTCTTTCATCTGGATTTTTCTGGCGAATCTTACACGAGCGGTGATGTCGTCCGTGCCACTCTCGATGATTTCCTGAGTGAAAAGGAAGTTATATACGGGAGGGAAGAAACAGAAGTGTCGTTCGGTTTGCGTTTCATGGGCTTGATAAAACGTGCATACGAGAAGACGGGGCGCAAGGTGGTAGTTCTTGTAGATGAATACGACAAACCCTTGACGGACACTATCGGCAACCCTGGTTTGCAGGATGCCAACCGGTCGCTGCTGCAAGGCCTCTATGGCGTGCTGAAGCGTGCCGACGCCTACATCAAGTTCGCCTTCCTGACGGGAGTGACCCGTTACGGCAAGTTGGGAATCTTCAGTGCAGCCAACAACCTTGAGGATATATCCATGAGTGAGCATTACGCAACGTTGTGCGGCATCAGCGAGGCGGAGTTGCACGCCTGTTTCGATGAAGAAGTGCAGGCGTTTGCTGACAAACTGCAAGTCAGTAAAACAGATATGTACGCGCTGTTGAAGCGCAAGTACGACGGCTACCATTTCAGTGCCTGCTCCGACGGTGTCTATAATCCGTTCAGCCTGTTAGACGCTCTGAAAAACAGGGTGTTGGAAAACAAGTGGTTCTCAACCGGCACGCCGACCTACCTGGCGAGGATACTGCGCATGGGTGATTTTGACCTGACCCAGTTCAACGGCTCTGTTATAGCGACAAAAGTAGATATGGAATCGTTCGGTAACGGAGAGGAGAACGTTCTTGCCGCCCTCTACCAGAGCGGATATCTAACCATCAAAGACTACGACGGCAGTTTGTTCTACAAACTAGGCTTCCCGAACGAGGAGGTGGAGTCCGGCTTTATCCAGTATCTGATGAAGGAATTTACCGGCAAACAGTCGGGTCAGCTGAACAGGGACTTGGTGGCGTTGAGGGAACTCATTGGCAGAAACGATGTGGATGGCTTTATGGCGCAGATACAGAACATCATCGCCCAGATTCCATTCGAGAGCAACGACGCCAAACTGATAGAGGCGAACTTCCGCAATATGGTTTACCTGATTATCAGTTTCACGGGCTACCGCACGAATATAGAGTTCCCGACCCTTGGCGGCCGCATCGACATCTATTTCGAGAC